>JAZGGY010000161.1:0-3263 GCA_036480675.1 bacterium
TCCATAACGAATTATTGTCGGGAAAGGCCACGAAGGTCCTGGACCTCTGCTGTGGCCCGGGCCTGTACGCGAGCCGACTCGCCCGGCTGGGCCACGAGTGTGTGGGGATCGACTACTCGCCGGCGTCGATAGACTACGCCGAGGCCGAGGCGCGCCGGGAGGGCCTGGCCGTCACATACCTGCACCGGGACGTCCGCGCCGGGGGGTACGGCGACGGCTTCGGCCTGGCTCTGCTCATCTACGGCGAGTTCAGCACGCTGCGGCCGGCGGACGGCCGGGCCGTCCTCGAAGGTATCCACCGGGCGCTAACGCCCGACGGCATATTTCTCCTGGAGGTTCACCCCCGGGAGATGATTAAACGCATCGGTACCGGGCCCGCCACCTGGCGTACCGAAGAGGCCGGCCTGTTCTCGGACCGGCCGTACCTTCGCCTGGACGAGCACTTCTGGGACGAGGCGGGCGGGACCACTACCACCCGGTATTACATAATAGACGAGGCGACCGGCGACGTTACGCGTCACGCCCAGACGTTCCAGGGGTATACGGAAGAGGAGTTCCGGGCGCTGTTGCGGGACGCCGGGTTCGACGACGTCGCGTCGCGGCCGGACTTCCCCGGGCCGCCGGTGGAGCTGATGGGCGAACTCGTCGCTTTCGCGGCCCGGAAGGCCGGGCCGGAGTAACCGGGGCGGGCCCTTAAATTCTAAACGGATTTAATATCGGGTCATAATTCAAACCGGAAACGCGGGATATGAAAAAGGAACTGGAAAATTTAAGGTGGCGGCCAAAGTGGGTCTCGCACCTGGGCTGCGTCAAGGGGTGCCTCGACTATCTCGGAATGGACGTCTCCGACGCGTGGCTCTTCGGCGCCACGGGACACGCGTTCGTAATCAACGTCCACGACGTCGTCTGCCCCAGCGGCCCCACGGCCTGGAATACCGAGATCCTTCGCAAGCTGGGGAAGAATGTCGGCTACGAAACCCACGGCCTGTTCGCTACCCGAAAGGACGCCGACTTCGAAGGGAAGCGCAAGCTTATCTGGGAGAACGCGAAGCTCGCGCTCGACAACGGCCTCCCGACCTACGGCTGGGAGCTCGACGTCCCGGAGTACTACGTCGTCTTCGGCTACGACGACGTCGGCTACTACTACTCCGGGCCGATGTGCGACGACGGCGCTGGCCCCAAACCGTGGCGCGACCTCGGCGAAAGCGAAATCGGCGTGCTCGAGATGTACTCGCTCGTAGAGGGCGAGGCCGCCGACGACCGCACGACCCTCAAGGAAGCGCTGACGTTCGCGCTCGCGTTCGCGCAGAGCCCCGCCGAGTGGGTTTACGCAAAGTACAAAGCGGGCCTGGGCGGTTTCGATAACTGGATCAAGGCGGTGGAGGGAAATATCGCCCACGGCCACGGCATGGCCTACAACGCCGTCGTCTGGTACGAGTGCCGCCGCTTCGCCGTCGAATTCTTGAAAGAGGCGAAGGAGCGCCTGGGCGGCCCGGCGGCTCCTTACGACGAGGCGATAGCCAGTTACGAGGTCGTGGCGGAGAGCTTGAAGAAGGTCGCGGAGCTGTTCCCGTTCCACGGCCTGAAATCGGAGCATATTCAGGACGAGGGCCGGCGGGCCGCGGCGGCCGAGGCTCTCCGCGCGGCGCGAGAGGCGGAGGAGGCGGGCCTGGAGGCGCTGGCCAAAATCCGCGACGAGTTGTAACGTTTGACTCAGGAGGACCGATGTTAGTACGGAAGATGGAAGACGTCCAGCAGGACGACGTCGACGCCGAGGGGGCGGACGGCGTCAAGATCCGCTCGCTTATCACGAGAGACGACGGCGCGCCCAACGTCGCTATGCGCGAGTTCGAGCTGGCGCCGGGAGGCCACACGCCGTTCCACGCCCACGGCTGGGAGCACGAGGTGTACGTGCTGGCCGGCCGGGGCGTCGTCGCCGGCGAAGGGGGCGAATTCCCGCTCGAGGCGGGGACGGTCGTCCTCGTGCCGCCCGACGAAAAGCACAACTTCAAGAATACCGGCTCGGAGGTTTTACGGTTCCTCTGCGTCGTGCCGCACGGCGCCGCCTAGCGGCGTCTTTTAATTTACGAGCGGCGCAAGGAGTTAGCGAGCATGGACGTCGGCGAGACGCTGTACGTCGCAACCCGGGAGGAGCGGCGGCGATGGTTGGCCGAACGTCATCGCGGCGAGGCCGTGTTACCGGCGGAGGTCTTGGACGTGCGGGAGGAGGAGGGCTAATTCCGTCGACGCTTTGGGAAAGGATTGGGCGAAGGCCGCCGGGCCGTTCGACCGGGCGAAAAACGGGAGGCAAGATAAGATGAAGGTCGACGTCGAGTATCTGGAGTTTATGTGGCCGATGAGGCATCTCCTGATAACGTGCGGCGATATCAGGAAAGGGTCGAACATCATCGCCGTCAGCTTCTGCATGCCGGTATCCAAACGGCCGCCGCTGCTTGCCTGCGCGATAGGACGCGCGACCTATTCCTATGAGCTGATAACCGGTACGAAGGAGTTCGTCGTAAACGTGCCGGCCGCGGCCTTGAAAGCCGAGATATACTACTGCGGTTTCCATTCGGGTCGCGACGCGGATAAATTTAAGGAGACCGGCCTGACGCCGAAGCCGGCGCGCGCGGTGAGCGTCGCCGTTATTGACGAGTGTGTAGCTCATATGGAATGCAAAGTCGAACAGGAGATCGAGGTGGGGGATAAGAGCCTGATCGTAGGCGAGGTGGTGGAGGCGTACGCGGACGAAGCTGTTGCGAAAGGGGAACGGGAGGTCGATTACGCGAAAGGCGATTTCCCGCGGAAAGTATATGGCACGAGATTCGGACCCCCTTAGCCGATTTAGGTTAAGGCCGTCTCCGCGTTTAGTTTGGATTAACGTATCCGACGCCGCGTAAACGGGCGGGGCGTCGCGGGCCGCGCCCGACGGCGTGAGCGGCAGCCGCGTCGGCGGCTTATAACGGCTCGCGGAGGAAAATTATGGACCTTTACGACTTATTGATGAAGCGACGGTCCATCCGAAACTTCGAGAACCGCCCCGTTCCGGACGAAGTTATCGACAAGCTCGTTAACGCCGCCAACAACGCCCCTACCGGCGGCAACATGTAGCCGCTCTCGATTATCGTCGTACGTGAGCGGGAGAGCCGGGCGAAACTCGGCGAGAAGGAGTGAGTCGAGTATGTCCGTGTTAAGAAAAATACTCCGGGGTTTGTTATGCGCCGTTTTTATTTTAGTGTGCGCAACCGGCGTCTCGGTCGTCG
>JAZGGY010000162.1:0-5316 GCA_036480675.1 bacterium
TTTACAAGATCGCTGGCTACAATCGGTATTACGGCTCCGGCGACCGTTGGCCCGTTATCTACGAGGCGAACTCGTATCAGATAAAAGACCCCCATTGGATCTTCGAGGGCCAACGTTTACAAATACCTTTATTCTGATCGGTGAGCAATTCCGCGCGCGGGACTAAGCTTCGCCCGCTCTGAAAGGGGTGAGTTGGATATGAACCGGGCTTGGAGGAAAGCATGTGCGTTGGCCACGGTGGCGGCGTTGTCGGCGACAGCGGCCCAGGGTGCCGGCCGGTACGTCTGGGACGTTGGCGAGGAAGGCGCGACCGGTTCTCGGGCGCCGTACGGGACAACGAAGCCGCTCGACGAGGAGTTGTTGGTGCCGGTGAATATTTGGGGCGAGGTGAAGGACCCGGGTTATTACGACGTCCCGGATGGGACCGACATCGCCCGGTTGATATCGTACGCCGGTGGCCCGACCGAATTCGCCAGTTTGAAGGGCGTGAAATTGACGCGCCCGGAATCCGGTGCGGCGGACGCCGTCAATATCGACTACTACCTCAAAACGGGCGACGTGGGGATGGTGCCGGTTTTGCAACCCGGCGATACGGTATACGTTCCGAGGAATAAGAAATACGCGTGGCGCGAGTTCATCAAAGTGGTTTCCGAGCTCGCCGTCATCGCGGGGACATTACTCCTCTATATCAAGGTCGCCGAAGGAGATTGAGAACCGTGTTGGTGCGACATACCCTCTGGTCGTTCGAGCCGGTACTACGGGAGCTGGCCCGCGTAGCTCGGGTCGTGGCGCGGCGGCGGTGGCCTTTCGTCGTGGCGGCCGCGATTCCCATAATAGCGACCGTCGCGTACGTACTCAAGGCCCCGGACCGTTACGAAGCGACGGCGCGGGTGATCATCGGCAAAGACAAAGGGCCGTTGGAATTGGGGCCGGCGTTTACTCCCAGGTCGAAAGAGCTCGAGAACCAGATCGAGATGATAAAAGGCCACGAGGTAGCGGCGCGGGCGGCGGCTTTAGCCCGAAAGACGTATCCCGCGAACCCGCTCTCCGAGGGTGAGATCAGGTCCGCCCTTAAGGTGCAGGTACTTAAAGATACCGATATCATAGAGATTAGGACCGAGGCGCGGAGCGGTGGCCGGGCCGCGGCGTTGGCCAACGTCGTGGCCGACGCGTATATCGAAGCCCATCTTCGCGATCGGCGGAAGAGCGCTTCCCGGGCCAAGGAGTTCATCGAGGAGCAGGTGACGTCGTACGAACGGCGTTTGAAGATGAGTGAAAAGGACCTGGAGAATTACAAACGCGCCGCGGGTGTTGCGTCGTTGACGACCGAGACCACCGAGTTGATAAGAAACGAGGCTGAATTTATTGGAGAGCTGGAAAGAACCCGGGTGGACTTGGCCGTGGCGGAGAGCAAGCGTGCCTATTTCGAGCGCGAGTTGCGCGAGACGGAGGAGAGGCTTTTAGCGGAGGTTACGGAGGTTTCGTCGCCCGTGGCCCAACAGCTCCAGCAGAAGCTGATCAACTTGGAGTATCGCTACACTAATTTGATACTCAAAGGGTATAGTCCGAACCACACCGAGCTCTCCGCGCTGGCGGCCGAGATAAAGTCCGCCAAGCAGAAGTTGGCCGAAGCGGTGGCAGGGGTCGTGCGCGAGGAACACAACGTAAACCTCTTTACGAAGGTGGAGAAATTAGCCTATGACCTTGACGCGGCGCGGGCCGAGGTCGCGGCGCTCGAGACGCGCGAGCGGAGGCTGGTCATGACCGTCGCCGCTACGGAGATAAACCTGCTGGCGCTTCCCGAGGTGGAATCCGCGCTCGCGCGGTTGGTTCGTGAAAAGGAGGCTAATGAAAATATTTACATGCTTCTTCTCGAGAAGCGTGAGGAGGCGCGCATAAAGGAGGTCTCCGAAGTCGGGACGGCGCGGGTCTTCAGCCGTGCGGTACCCCCCATAAAACCTTTCGCGCCCCGCCGCAAGCAGAGTTTATTGTTCGGTATTTTATGCGGCTTGCTTTTAGGCGCGGCCGCCGTAGCATTGGTAGAGTACTTTGACCGCACGGTCAAGTCGCCGGCCGCGGCGCAGCAGCTCGTCGGCGCCGCCGTCGTAGGCGTAATACCCTTTTTCGGCGGCCGGCGCGAGAAGAGGATTTATCCCGCCCGAGGCGCGGCCAAGGAGGGTCGGGGCGCGGTTCACCCCGCGAAGGTAGTGGTGGAAGCGCCCAAGTCTCCGGTGGCGGAAGCCTTCCGACAACTCTACGCTCAATTAGCTCACCTGTTCTCTACTGACGGCGCGGAGAACAACGTCTTCGCCGTTACGAGTTCGCGCGCCCAGGAGGGGAAGTCCACCATCGCGTTTAATCTGGCGTTGAACTTCGCCCAGTTCGGGACGCCGACGTTACTCGTCGACGCGGACCTGGAGCGTTCCACGACGAGCAAAACGGCCGGCGTGTCCGGGCGCCCGGGCGTGGCGGATTTCCTCCGCGGCGAGGTGCCGTGGGACGTTATAGTTAACCGGCCGGGAATCGAGGGGCTGGCGGTGATAGGCGCCGGTACGAGGTCGTCTCACCCGCCGACCCTCCTCGCCTCGCCCCGGCTCGAGACGTTGGTTGAGACGGCGCGGCGCGCGTTTTCTCTTACCATCATCGACGTGCCTCCAGTTTTCCCGATAGCCGATGTCGCGCTCGTGGCCGGCGAAATTAGAAAATTCCTGTTGATAGTCCGCGCGGGCGTGGTAAGCCATCAGGAGCTGGACGGCGCCGTCCGTACCCTCAAGCAAGTGGGAGGCGAGATCATCGGCGTCGTGCTGAACTGCGCCGAATACGGTGAGACGTACGGTTATGGGTACGGTTACGGGTATTACCGTTATCACTATCGCTACGGCGACGGTAAGGAGAAAGGGGAGGAGGCCGTGGCAACGGGTAAAAGGCGAAAGGGTTAAATAGTGTCAGGTCGATGGAAATTAGCTGGATCGTGAGTTGATCGCTCGGCGAGGCCTTATAGCCTTACGAAATGAGCAATCCCCTTAAGAGGTTTACCACGCGCCGACTTCGGTCGGCCGTATTTCTATTAACGGCGTTTATCGTGTTACGCGTAGCGCTCGCGGGGGCGGTTTATTTTGCGGGGGGCGGCGAAGAGTTTTCGGGGGACGTCCCTCTCATAACGTATGCGGCGGAGCACCCGGCGTGCATGTGGGTCGGCTCGTACGATCGGCAGGACAGGTTTTTCAGAGACACGGTAGTCAACTGGGGGCCGCTGCTGGGAGGTGTTGTCGCGGGGCCGCTGGCGATATTCAAATCGTTTACGCCCGACTTCTTAGCGATTCGTTTCGCGTTCATATTTCTCGAAACCTTGGGTTTTGCGTTGTTTTATGTTCTGTCTCGCCGGGGGGGTTCTCCGTTCGGCGGAGGTGCTCCTCGCGCGCTGGTAATGGGGGTGTGGTTGCCTCTCGGGTGGATGGCGACCGCGGTGTGGGTGCAAGAGGAAATCCTGATCGCGCCGTTTTTGCTTCTTGCGGTAGTCGCGGCGGCGCGGGACAAACCCGGAACCACGGCCGTGGCGATCGTCTTGGCGGCCTTCGTTACCAAGTTTATCGTCTTCGCGTTTGTTCCCGCGGCGTGGCTGGTCATGCGGCAGCGGCGTCGGTTTGCGCTTTACGTCGCGGCCTCGTTGATTCCGATACTCGCGTACAGCGCATACGTTAAGGTTCAACACGGGTTATTACCTTTCGTCGGCTTCGACCCTGTGTCCGGTCCGTGGATGTCGCTGTCGGTGTTTACCCTCTACGGGCAGGGCCGGTGGCTCTTCGACTGGCCGCCGTTGGGACAGGCGGCGGGCCCTATCGCCAAAATCGTTTTGGCCGCGGCGCTCGCCGGCGCCACGGCGGTCGGTTATAAAATCGTTAGGTCCTCGGCGTCGCGCGAGGGGAAGGCGGGGCTAAAAGTATGGGCGCTTTTCGCCGCGACGTTCCTGTTGTTCAATTGCATGAGCCAACCGGAATACTTGGCGTGGTACGCCTTCCTCGCGCCTGTGTTGTTGACGGCGTTGGTTCCCCGGCGCGCGGTGGCCGCCGCGGCGGCGGGCGTCGTGGCGTTGTGCCTGCTCGCGTGGGGATGGAACGTATTGAACGGGATTTTGGTCCACGGGGAACTGGCCGGCGGAGGGTTCAGGCATGATTTCGCCGGCCGTGTGATCTCCAGCGTGGGCCTCGAGGCGGTCCGGCTCGCCACTTTCGGTTCCGCCGTCGTTTACTTGACGCTGACGGTCGGTGTTTTGATCTTGATCTTTAGAACGGTTCGCCAAGCGGCGGAAACGTCTCCCGCGTCCTCTGCCCCGAGCCGGGCGTGGGTGCACGCGAGGGACTAGATTTACGCGCGGTCGGCGGGCGTCGGCGGCAGTCGCTCGCGGCGGTGACACGACATGGAATCAGCGCAGTTTAGACTCCACGCGGACATAGAGGAGAATCACTGGTGGTTTCTCGCGAGAAGGGAGATCATGCGGCGTCTCCTCCGTCGTCTCGTGCCGCCGGCGAAAGAGGCGTTGGTCGTCGACGTCGGGTGTGGGACGGGCGCGAACGTCGCCGCGCTGGCCCGGGATTACGAGTGCCTCGGCCTGGACCCCTCGGAGGAGGCCGTGAGCTTCGCGAGGAGCAGATTCCCCGACGTCAAGTTCGTGTGCGGCGCGGCGCCGGAGGGGCTCGAGCCGTTTCGGGGTCGGGCCCGGGTCGTCCTCTTGATGGACGTATTGGAGCATATCGACGATGACCGCGAGTTCCTATCCCGGATCGTCGCTGCCGTAAACCCGGGGGCGGTCGTGTTTATTACCGTGCCCGCGGGGGAAAGTTTGTGGAGCGAGCACGACGTGAGCTTCGGCCATTTCCGTCGTTATAGTTCGGAGAGCCTGCGGGCTTTGTGGGCCGAATTGCGCGTCTCGCCGATAATCTGTTCATATTACAACGCGAGGTTATTTCCGCTGGTGAAGTTGGTCCGGGAGGTAACGCGCCGCCGGGGGCGAGCGCTCGGCCGCGCCGGCACGGACTTCACGACGCCGCCCGCGTTTGTTAACCGGGCGTTGTATAGGGTATTCGCGGGGGAGGCCGGCGTTTTAACGGCGCTGTGTAACGGCGGCCGGGCCCGCGGGTATCGCCGCGGCGTCGGCCTGGTCGCGGCGTTGCGGAAAGACGGAGACGTCGCGGCCACCGAGTCCGAGGCGGCGGCGCGGAGCTGGGTAAGGAGGCGGGATCGCACATGATCCAGGAGAGAACGTTATCGCCGTCGACGCGCATATCGGTCGTTGTACCCGTGTACAACGAATCCGGG
>JAZGGY010000163.1:0-3748 GCA_036480675.1 bacterium
CTTATGGAGATCGAGGTGCCGCCGCGGGCCAAGTACCTCCGCACGATGTTCATGGAACTCAACCGCATAGCCTCGCACTGCATCTTCGTCGGCGTCTTCGCGCTCGACCTGGGCGCCGTGACGCCCTTCCTCTACGGCTTCCGCCAGCGCGAGCTCACCATGGACCTGTTGGAGATGACGACGGGCCAGCGGATAACGTTCAACTATCCGCGCTTCGGCGGCGTGGCCGCGGACTTGCCCGATTCGTTCTTCGCCGTGGCGGAGAAGTTCCTGAAAGTGTTTCCGGGCAGAATTACCGACTACGAGCGCATCCTAAACGAGAACGAGATCTTTCTGGCGCGGACGAAGGGCGTAGGCGTCGTCGACGGCGCCCGGGCTATAAACTACGGCTGGAGCGGCCCTAACCTCCGCGCCTCGGGCGTGAACTTCGACCTCCGTCAGAATATACCGTACGAGGCATACGGCGAGCTGGGGTATGAGGCCGTGGTGCTCTCGAACGGCGATTGCTACGACCGCTACCTGGCTCGCATCCTCGAGATGCGCGCTTCCCACGCGCTCATAAAGAAGTGCCTGGAGGGTTTGCCCGACGGGCCGATCGTTAAAGAGAAAGTGCCCAAGTTCCCCAAGGTCCCGGCGGGCGAGGTCTACGCGCGCGTCGAATCGCCGCGGGGCGACTACGGCCTGTACCTCGTCTCGGACGGCACCAACAAGCCATACCGCTACAAGCTCCGGACGCCGTCGTTCAACAACCTCTCGATGATACGGGAGATGCTCCCGGGCGTGTACCTGGCGGACGTCGTGCCGATATTCGGCTCGCTGGACGTCATCTTGCCGGACGTCGACAGATAGTTATTGCGCGAAGCGTATGATAATTCATCCCGTACTCTCCTGGCTCAACGAATGGTGGAAGGGCGTCGTGGCGACCTATGGCCTGCCGTCGTGGTTCGTTCCGGCGGCCCAAATGGTCGTCCACGCAATATTAATAGCCGGCTTCGTCGCGGTATTGGTCCTGTTCCTCATCTGGCTCACGCGCAAGGTTTCGGCACACATCCAGCAGCGCTACGGCCCTATGCGGGTGGGGTGGCACGGCGCCGTTCAAACCGTCGCCGACGCGCTAAAGCTGATGCAGAAGGAAGACACGACGCCCCGGAGCTGCGACCGGCCGGTCTTCAACATAGCGCCGTTTTTAGCCTTCGCACCCACCATCGTGGCCTTCGTCGTCATTCCGTTCGGCGACGGCGCAATCATCCGCGACCTCAACATCGGCGTGCTGTTCCTCTTCGCGATCACGACCATAAACGTCATCGGCGTAATTTCCGGCGGCTGGGCGTCGGGTTCGAAGTACTCGCTGATGGGCGGGTTCCGCTCCGCGGCGCAGCTCGTCTCGTACGAGGTCCCGCTGGTGCTCTCGGCGCTGGGCGTCATAATGCTCGCCGGCTCCATGAAGATGGGGGCCATCGTCGACGCGCAGAGCCGGATCTGGTTTGTGGTGTACCAGCCGTTGGCGTTCGTTATTTACATTATCGCGGCCACGGCGGAGGTGAACCGGACGCCGTTCGACATCCCGGAGGCGGAGCAGGAGATCGTCTCGGGGTTCAACATCGAGTACTCCGGCATGAAGTTCGCGATGTTCTTCCTGGCCGAGTTCGCGAACATGTTCCTTATCGCGGCGATAGCGGCCACGCTCTTTCTGGGCGGGTGGCGTGGGCCGTGGTTGCCGGGCGAGTTCTGGTTTTTGGCGAAATCTTTCGCGATCGTATTGCTGTTGATGTTCTTCAGGTGGACCTATCCCCGGCTGCGCGTCGACCAGTTGATGTCGTTCGCGTGGAAGTTCTTGCTGCCGCTCGCTTTTCTTAACATAATAATAACCGGGCTAATCATCGTTTTAATATAAGGCATGAGAGTTTTCCGAGCTATCGGTAGATTGGTAAAGGGTACGTGGTGGCTGTTCGTCGGCATGGTTACGACGACCAAGCACTTTTTGCGCCGGGCCATTACGATCCAGTATCCCAAGGAGCGGTTCGAGCAGTGGCCGCGGTTCCGCGGCCGCGTCGCGATGGTCCCCGGCGACGACGGCGGTCATAAATGTACCGCGTGTGCCCAGTGCATTCGCGTATGCCCGGCGGCCTGCATTACGCTCGAGCGCCACAAAGAAGAGGACGTCAAAGGTTTCGTCGTCGACGGATACGTTATCGATATGGGTCTTTGTATATACTGCGGCTTATGCGTTGAGGTATGTAACTTCGACGCGTTGGCGACGGTCCCCGAATACGAGATGTCGGTTTACGACAAGGCGGAGTTGGTATACGACATTCCCAAGTTACTCTCGCGGCAGCTCGAGCCGGAGTTTAAAAAGTAAATCCCCGGGTTAATTCTCGAAGAGATCGCCGCAGGAGTCGTAAGGGTTTAAGAATAAGGGAATAGGTTAGGATGAGCGCCGAGATGGAAGTAAGGGGGATATTTTTCCAGGTTTTAAAGCAAGTGTTCCCGCATATTAGCGAACTTGCGGGAGAGGGTCTGGAGAAGTATTTCCGGGATATCGACGGGGAAGCCTGGTACGACGCGGCCCCGTATCTAGCGGCCGTAGAATATCTCCGTGACCGTATATCGCCGCAAGTTATGGTTTTAATAGGCAACCAGTTGGTGGAAACGATCAGGGAGCAGGTGCGGGATTCGGACGTTACCTCGCCCCGGGAGTTGGCGGAAAAGTTACCGGAATTGTACGGCAACTTCGTTCGGGGAAAAGGCGCGGGAGACTGGCACGTCGAAGAGTTCGCGCCCGGCAGGGCTATTATCGAAGAAACGGGTGTTACCGGTAACGTGGATTTTAGCGTAGGGGTTATTAAGAGCAGCTTCGAGGCGGTCGGCGCGTATAACGTGCGTGTCGCGGTTATCGACGACCGTACAAAGGGCGCCGACGCCAACCGCTACCTGGCGGAATGGATGGAGCCCGACGCGGGCTAAGTACGACGCGGCGGCGTTAAAAATATGACCGACTGGATTTACGTAGTAGCTTTTTACGGCGTCGCCGGCGTAGCGTTACTCGGCGGCCTGGGCGTGCTTTTCTTTCGGAACCTCTTCCACGCCGGCCTGAGCTTGATTCTTTCGCTCTTCGCCGTAGCCTCGCTGTTCGTCCTCTTGGGCGCGGAGTTTCTGGCCGGCGTACAGGTGCTGGTCTACGTGGGCGCGGTGGCGGTACTTATTCTCTTCGCCGTAATGTTGACGCAGCGCATTACGGCCAGGCGCGTCAGAAGGTACACGCGCGCGCTCATACCGGCGGCGTTGGTAACGCTCGTCCTGGCGGTCCTAACCGCGCTCGTGATGGTAAAGGTCGAGCTGCCGGCGATAGCGCCTATACCCGAGGCCAGCGCCATCGACGAGCTCGCCGACCAGTTGCTCTCGACGTACTTGTTGCCCTTCGAAGTCATATCGTTGCTTCTCTTGGGGGCGCTGGTCGGCGCCATCGTTCTGGCGCGGAAGGAGGAGCGGCGGTGACGATAACGCCCCTCCACTTCGTCGGCGTCTCGGCGCTTCTTTTCGGCATCGGCCTGCTCGTCGTCCTGACCCGGCGCAACGCCATCGGCGTCCTTATGGGCATCGAACTCATGCTCAACGCCGTCAACGTGGCGCTGGTGACGTTCGACCGCGTTTACGGACCCGAGCGCCTCGACGGGCAACTCTTTTCGTTGTTCGTAATAACGGTCGCGGCGGCCGAGGCCGTCGTCGGCTTGGCGTTGATACTTGCAGT
>JAZGGY010000164.1:0-5468 GCA_036480675.1 bacterium
GTTGCCGAAATAATAAGGCGGGCCGGCGTTTTCCTCGAGCGCGATACGGCGTGGGAACCGTTTTAATTGACGCTCTATTGACCCGGTGTTATAATGATACCACAAAATATCTTTATGATGCGAGACAAAATCAGGGCTTTCCTCGCCCTTGGCTCGAATGTGGGCGACCGCTTCGCCAACCTCGACGCCGGCGAGGCCGCGGTGGCGAGCGCTCGGGGAATATACCTCGACCGCGCTTCGCCCACGTACGAATCCGTGGCGGTCGGGTCAAAGGACCAGCCGAACTTCCTCAACCGCGTCCTCGCCGTCGAAATCTGGCTCAACCCGCGCGAATTGCTTGAGACGTGCATGCAAATCGAAAGCGATTTGGGCCGGAAGCGGAGGGGCCGTAAAGGCCCCCGAGTCATTGACGTCGACATCCTTTTATACAACGACTCGATAATCGACGAGGCGGACCTAAAAATACCTCACCAAGCGTTAACAAATCGGCCCTTCTTCCTGAAGCCGTTGATGGACGTCGCCGGCGACGTTATGATCCCAGGCGAAGGAGTTTTTACAAGCGACCTGCTGGCGGCGCTCGCACCTTACGAACTCACGTCGTACGAGAAAAAATATTAACGTCTTATGGCCAAAGTTACCGCCAACGACATTATTAAGCTGAAGCACGCAGGGACGCCCATCGTCTGCCTTACAGCGTACGACTTCCCCACCGCGGCAACGGTGGAGGAGGCCGGCGTGGACCTCATCCTCGTCGGCGATACGTTGGGGATGGTGGTACAGGGTCACGACACGACGCTAAAGGTCACCGTCGACGACGTCGTATACCACCTCTCGATGGTCCGCCGCGCCATCACGCGTTCTATGTTGGTCGGGGATATGCCGTTCATGTCTTTTCAGGAGAGCGACGAGAAGACGATGGCCAACGTGGGAAGAATGGTCAAAGAAGGCGGCGCCGAAGCGATTAAGCTCGAGGGCGCCCAACCCGAGACGTTAACCCGAATCCGTAAAATAATCGGCGCCGGCGTCCCGGTGATGGGGCACGTCGGCTACACGCCGCAAAGCGTGCATTACTTCGGCCGGCGCGTAGTTCGAGGTAAGACGGCGGCGCAGGCCAAGGTCCTCCTGGATAACGCCCTCGCGCTCCAGGAAGCCGGTTGCTTCTCGATCGTGTTGGAGATGGTCCCCTGGCAACTCGCCGGCCTGATATCCCGAGCGCTGCGCATTCCCACCGTCGGCATAGGCTCCGGCGCCGAATGCGACGGCCAAATCCTCGTCCTCCACGACCTCGTCGGCTTCTACCGCGGTTACAGCCCGAAGTTCGTCCGCAAATTAGCCGACGTAACAGGCGCCATGCGCGACGCGGTCCAGGAATACGGCGAGCTGGTCCGCGGCCGCCGGTACCCGGCCCAAGAGGAATCCGCGGCTTTGGCCGAAGACGTTTGGAAAGAAGTTTCCCAGCTGGAAAAGACCGCCGAGGATTAAGCCGTGGAAGTCGTAACATCGCCCCGTGAAATGCGAACCACGGCGGAGGAATTACGCCGCAAGAGATCCAGCCTCGGCCTGGTGCCGACTATGGGATACTTCCACGAAGGCCACCTCTCGCTCATGCGGCGGGCGCGCGCCGATTGCCAACGGGTCGTCGTAAGCCTCTTCGTAAACCCGACGCAGTTCGGCCCGAGCGAAGACCTCGGCCGCTACCCGCGCGACTTCGAGCGGGACCGCGAGCTCGCCGCGGCGGAGGGCGTGGATATAGTATTCGCCCCGGCGGCAAAGGACATATACCCGGAAGGCTACGCCACGTACGTCGACGTCGAGCGGCTTTCGGAAGGACTTTGCGGCGCGGGCAGGCCGGGCCACTTCCGCGGCGTAGCGACGGTCGTGGCGAAACTTTTCAACATTTGCCGGCCCTCCGCGGCCTATTTCGGCCGGAAGGATTACCAACAAGCGCAAGTCATCAAAAGGGTGGCCGCCGACTTGAACTTCGACGTCGAGATCGAAGTGCTGCCCATCGTCCGCGAAGCTGACGGCCTGGCGATGTCGTCGCGGAATCGGTACCTGGAACCGGAAGAACGACGCCAGGCCACGTGCCTTTTTCGGGCGTTGGCCCGGGCGCAGGAGCTCTTCGCCGCGGGGGAAACGCAGTCCGCTAAATTCGTGGACGAAATGACGGCCGTCGTGGCGGCGCAGCCGGCGGTACGCATCGAGTACGCGCAGGTCATCCACCCCCGGGAACTAACACCGGTGGCGGCGGTGGAAGAGGGAGCGGTGGCCGCCGTCGCGGCTATCGTCAACGAAACGCGGCTCATCGACAACACTATACTGGGTAAAGAAAACCTCCGAGCTGAGGTGAGCACATGCTGAGACGCTTCTTAATAGCTAAAATACACCAAGCGACGGTCACGGCGACGCAGCTCACGTACGAGGGTAGTCTGGGGATAGACGAGGACCTCATGGACGCCGTCGGCCTTTTGGCGGGCGAGATGGTGCACGTCTTCAACGTCAACAACGGTCATCGCCTCGAGACTTACACCATACGGATGGCGCGCGGCTCTAAAGACGTCACGCTGAACGGCGCCGCGGCGCGTCTGGGCCAGGTGGGCGACCGCCTTATTATCTTGGCCTACGGTCTGGCGGAGGAACCGCCGGCGCCCCGCAAACTCGAGCTCGACGAAAACAACGACGTCGTCTCGCCTCACGGTTAATTGGGGGTTGCAATATAGCGCGCGCTAAAATGAAGGCGGTATTCATCGGGGCGGTTGTAATCGCGGGCGGGGTCCTCGCGGCCGGCGCGGCGTACGCCGTCGTGGAAGACGAAGCGTTCTCGCTCGGCCGCAAGATGTTCGACCGCGGTTTGTATACAGCCGCCTATCGCGACTTCGACGATTACCTCGACCAAGACCCGGCGGGCGAATGGGCCGACGAGGCCCAATTTTACCTGGGCAGGTCGCTTCACGAAATGGGTAGCTGCAACGAGGCTATAGCCGAATACCAGAGGGTTATTAACAATTACCCCACCTCCCCCTTCGTCGCACCGGCGCTCGTCAACAAAGCCGAATGCTACGCCGCGCTCGGCCTCTTCGACGAAGCCTTAGAAACCTACCACCGTGCCCTGGGCGCGACCAAGAACCCGGACGACCTGATTCGGGCTTATTTAAAATTAGGAGAAACGTATTTCGTCGTCGGCGACGTTGCCTGGGCCGAAGAGACGTACGAGGAATCGCTCCGGGAGTTCCCCGACCAGGAAACCGCCGGAACGGTACATTACCGCCTGGCGTTGCTCTACTTTTTAGACGGCGACGCAGAGCGATGCGCGACCCATTTCGCCGCGGCGCGAAAAGCGAAGGAAGTCGACGTCGTCGCCGTAGAAGACGCCCGCGGCCGCACGCTACTCGCAGCCGGACAAGCTGAGGAAGCCGCGGTCGCCTTCGAACGTTGCCTTACCGAAGCGCCGGGGGACACCGTCCGGTACGACCTCTCGCGCGCGGTCAGCTACGTCGCCGCGGGGAACGCGAGCCGGGGGACCCAAATCCTTGAAGAAGTACTGCTCGGCAAAAGCCGCGGCCGGCTTGACGGCGCCACGGAGGCGGAGGTCCTTTACGTACTGGCGTTGGCACAGCTGGAGAACGGCGAACGCCGCAGCGCACGCGAAACCTTTATTAAATTAATCGAATCCAGCCCCGAGAACCCATATACTACGCCGGCCAAACTCTGGGCCGGCCGCCTGTCGCTCGAGGAAGGCGACGTCGAGGCTGCTACCTTGTTCTTCGGCGAGCTCGCCGCCGGCGACGGCCCCGCCGACCGGGCGAAGTATTGGCTCGGGTGGTGCCACTTCGTCTCAAAGCATTACACGGAAGCGCGAATGACGTTCGAGACCTTGGCGGCCGATACGGCCGACGTAGAGTTAGCACCCTACGCACGGTACTGGGGGGCCGAAGCGGCCGCCCGGGGCGGTAATACCGGCGAAGCGCGCAACGCTCTGGCGGCGTTCGCTACCGATTACCCGGACCACCCCTTGGCCGATAACGCGTTGTTCCGACTCGGCAAATTGCAGCTCGCCGCGGGTAAAGGTAACGCCGGGCGCAAGACGTTGGCCTTGCTCGCCGGTCGTTACGCCGACCGCGACCTGGCCGACGCCGCCGCGTACCTTTTCGCCATCAGTTTACTCGACGAGAAAAATTTCGGAGCCGCAGCGGCCGCATTCTGGGGCTTGGTTCGGGAATTCCCGGCAAGCCCGTACGCGCCGCGCGGCCTTTACAACCTCGCCCAAGCCCAATTCGCGGAGCACGAATTCGAGGACGCGGCCGAAACGTTAGCCGCCCTAATAAGCCATTATCCACGCGCGAGCATTGCCGACGACGCGCTCTTTACTCTGGGCGAGTGCTTCCTCAACCAGCGGCGTTACGAACGGGCCAAAGAGAAATACGCGGCGCTTGTCGAAATATACCCTCATTCGCCGCGGGTCGACGAGGCCCGCTACGAGATAGAACTCTGCAACTTCAAACAGGGTAGATACAAGTCGCAGATAGAGCTCGCTAAATCCTACATCGCGATGTACCCCCACAGCACTCTCAACGGCGAACTCCTAATCTTATTAGGCGAGTATTACTACCACCGGCGCGATTACGAACAGGCACAGAAATACCTCGCCGCAGTAGCGGAGGTCGAGGCCGACCAAAAAACGGTAACCGCCGCCCGGACGAAACTGGCCGAAGTGTACTTGGCCCGCGGCGATACGTCGAAGGCGATTGCCGAATACGTCGCCGTCGCCGCGACGACCCAGGACGACGGCGTCGCACTTTCCGTCCTTTACAAGGCCGCCGACATCTACGGCCGCGCCGGCGACAAAAGTACCGCCATCGAGACGTACGGCGAAGTTGTCACCCGCTTCGGTCGAACTCGGGCTACGGCCAAAGCTCAATTCAAGATCGGCGAATATCTCCGCGCCGCAAAGTTGTACAAGGAATCCAATACCGCCCTCACGGCGCTAACGCGGGAATGGCCGGCGAGCGAATACGCCCCCCAGGCCGAGCTTTACATGGGCTTGAACCTATTGGACGGGGGCGCCCCGGCGGAAGCGCTGGCGCACCTCGACGCCGCAGCGGCCGCCGGTGACCGCGCCGTCGCCGCCCAGTCGTATTATTACCTCGGCGTATGCCAACGCGACCTGGGCGATGACGCCGCGAGCCGTACTAATTTTACCAAAGTGTTAGCGAATTACCGCGACTTCCCGGAATGGGTTCGCAAAGCGAAAGCGGAGCTCGGGCGTTGACGCGCACCGCGCGCGTATTTGCGGCGGCTTTGACGTCTGCCGTCACCGCGGCTGCGGCCGCGACCACGCCGTTCTCGTTCGCCGACGCGGATCTAATGTTGGCCTGGGAAGAAAGCGCCGCAAGCTTCGTAACGCCGTCCTTCGACGAATACGTCACAGCCCGTAATCAGGCGTTTGTGGAAGCGGTACCGGAACTTTT
>JAZGGY010000165.1:0-5155 GCA_036480675.1 bacterium
GCTGAAGCGCCTCGGCCTGTTCCGGTCATTACGCCTCCCCGGCCTTATCAAAGAGGAAGAGACGAAGATGCGCGCCGTCGACCTCTCGCCGCTCCGCGGGCGGGGCCTGGACAAAGAAGAACTCCGCGCGGCGGCGCTTTCACAATTCGCGGCCTTCGCCGCGGTGGCGCGCCTGGCCGGGACCGAAAAAGCCACCGAAATTTTCGAGGAGATCGTACGGGAGGTAGGCCGCGACGTCTGGGAAGCGCAGGCGCCCACGGCCGAAGCCTTTGATAGTTGCGGCGGCGACGGGTTCGCGGCCTTCCGCGCCTACTTCGACGCGATGATGGAGGCCAACCGCCGCGCCGGCGTCCTGGAATACGACGTGGCCGAGGACAGCGACGACGCCGTCCAGTACGACGTTAACTCCTGCGCCTTCCTCGAGCTGGCCGCGCTTCTGGGGTACCCGGAGGCCACCCGGCACCTCTGCCTGGCCGATGACGTTTACTTCCCGGACGAGTGCCGGAAGATAGGCGCGCGCTTTATCCGCGCCGGGACGCTGGCGCGCGGCGACCGCCGGTGCGATTTCCGCTTCGAGCGTGACCGAGGCAAAGACGCGACGGAGCGCACGGCCTGACGCCCGTACCCGTCGAGACGAAAGAGTGACGGCGCGGCACGGCACGAAAGTTTACGACGTGATAGTTAAGACTTTAAAGAGTGCGCTGGCTACGGCGGCTTTCGTCGTCGCGGCCGCTTTCTTTTGGGGAGGGACGGAGGCGGTCCTCAATTATTTCTGGCGGCCCGCCGGGACGTGGTGGGGCGAACAGGTTTGGGAATCGGCGTTTCGCCGCGGCCTCTTCTACGGCTTCGTATTGCTGACGGCGGTCGTCCTCGGCGCCCTGGTCGCACGCTTCCTAAAGTTATTAGTCAAAAAAAGACCCGCCGGCGAACGGGTCGGGTGGCGGGGGCCGGCCGCCACGGCCGCGATCGTGGCCTCCAACGTGGGCTGGCTCGTCACCGGTCTCAGCCCCAAAGCGGAGTTGGACTTGGGGTTCGCGACCCTCAACCTCCGCGAACCGCAGCCTTTTTACGAATATTGGCTCTTCTTCGTAGTTCTGGGCATAGCGCTGACGGTGGCTCTGAGGCGATTAGCCGCGCCGCGGCGTTGGTGGAGGCGGGCCGGGAAGGTCGCGCGCGCCGTCGGCGTAGCCGGCCTGGTGGCCGTGACCATGTTGCATTTCTTGGTGCCTGCCCTCCGACCCGTGCCGCGAGGCCCCAACGTCATATTCATCGTACTGGACGCATGGCGGGCGGATACCTTCCGCGCCGGCCTTATGCCGAAGTTAACCGCGTACGCGGAGAAAAACGCGACCGTCTACCAGCGCACGTGGGCCTGCGCGCCGTGGACGGCTCCCTCCATGGTCTCTCTCTTTACCGGCCGGTATCCCGATACGTATAAATACTGGCTCAGGCCGCGGAGCGAACTCAACCCCACAGTCGCGCAAATCCTCCGCGACGCCGGCTATGAGACCGCGGCCTTCGTCGGTAACCCGGTGCTTGAACATTACTCGCCGATCACCGCCGGCTTCGACCACTACATGTTCTGGGATTGGAAACCGTTTCTCTATCGCATACATTTCTACGATACCAACTGGTACTGCGCCGCGCTGCGCCAGGGTCTGAAACTCCGCGCTTATACGGGCCCGGCTACGAGTTTCATTCTAACGAGGTGGGCCGGCGCTTACGTCTCCCAATACCATCGCCGGCCTTACTTCCTCTGGCTCCATTATATGGACCCCCACGGGCCGTACCAACCGCCTCCCGAGTACTGTTTGCCCCAAGACCGGGGACGCATTAAAAGCTTTAACATTAAAAAGAAAAGAAGGCGCCTCTTGAATCACCGGTTGTACGAGGGCGAATGCGCATTCTTAGACGACCTCCTGCCGCACATCTTGAGTAAAGTCTCCGCCGACCCCGACACGGTCGTCATCGTCTCCAGCGACCACGGCGAGGAGTTTTGGGAACACGATACTTACGGCCACGGCGAATCCGTTTACGAATTCGTGACGCGGGTGCCGCTCATCATCTCGGTCCCGGGCAGGCCGCCGGCGACCACCGTCAAGCCGACCAGTCATATCGACCTCGCGCCGACGATCCTCGACGTCGCCGGCGTCGAGGCGCCGCCGAAGATGTCCGGAAAATCACTGCTGAGAGAAGATCCGGGCAGCACGCCGGAACTAATTTTCGTCGGAAGCGAATTCACCCAACGGCCCAACTACGACCCGCCCCGCCGGGACGCGGTGGTACTTTGGCCTCGGAAATTAATTCTCCGCCATGACATAATGAAGGCGCCGGGAGAATACTACGACCTGAGCACCGACCCGGCGGAACAGAACCCGCTACCGGAGGACGCGATCGCCCGGAAGCTAAGAAAAAAATTGCGCGCGTGGAAACGTATGGTGAAGGACGACTCAGCCGAGGTATCGGCCTTGGACGCGGCCGACGTGGCGGACCTCCGGGCGCTGGGGTACATCCAATAATAACGACTTCCGCGGTACGGTATGGAATAAGTGTTTCCTCCCGTGATAACCAATACGTTAAAGAGCGCTCCCCGCGTCGAATTAGCCGCCAAAGATGACGGCCCTTCGCGCAAGCAACGTGGCGGCTTTTCCGAGGCTACGACATCGAAACTTGACCTGTTTGGTGATATTCCGTAAAATGGGGGCCGGGACAATTTAAACCCTTATCATCGTCGACGAAAGGGGCAAAGAAAATGGAGACGACAACCCGCTACTCGGAGATGAAACCGCTGGAGAGGTGGGCCGCCTCGGTGGGCCTCGTTCTCGCGGGCGTCGCTATCGCCGTAACGGGCGTGAGCTACATCGCGAACTCGCCGTTTCCGGTGCGAGGGCTCGTGTGGCTTATCGGCGTGGCCTTCGTCGCCGTGGGCCTTTTGACGGTCGTATGGCCCGCGGCGCTTCGCCGTACGGGCGAGGCCCCAAAGGGAGGGTTGCGCACGTTTTTCCTGGTATCGATACCGCTGGCCTTCATCGTAAGTAGCCAGGTTTGCGGGATCGGCTTACGCGCCTGCAACGCCACGTGCCATATAACGAACGTCGTCTTAATCGTATTGGCCGTAATCGCCGCCGTTCTGCTCGCGCGCGGCCGGCCCGTGGGTTGGTTCCTGGTCCCCATGGTCTTTATCGCCCTTATCCCGCATTGCGTATGCCTGGCGCCTATCAACACGCTCTGGCATCGTTTCCTGTGCGGCGCGGCGCCCACGTGCGAGATGATCCCGTTGGCCATAACGCTCTTCGCGGTGGCGGGCGTGCGGGGTTCACTCCCGCGCAGCAACGCCGTCCTGATAACGCTGCTGTTCGTGGTAATGCTCTTCATCATCGTCGGCGGCCTGCTGTGGGGCTTCCCCTGGGGAGGGTGCGTCGACCACCCCGGCGTCCCCGCCTAGGCAGCGACCGCGCAGCTGCGTCGCGGGACGAGCGCGACGCCGTTCTTCTTAACGGCCGCAAAATATTGTGACGGACCCCTTATGACCGGCCTGGCGCCTCTCCCCGGTAACGACGCGGGCGCGCTCGCGGAGGCGCTGCGCCTCTGCGAGACGATCGCCTCGCGGAACCGGTCTGACCTTTACCGCGTCAGCCAACTCCTGCGCGACCGTCGCCGCTACGAGGCCTTCCTGGCGACGTACGCCGTGATGCGGGAAATCGACGATTTCGTCGACGCCGTCCCGGACGTAACCAACCTCGCGCCGGAGGAACTGCCCCGCCTGGAGGGAGAGTTAAAGCGGTGGCGGGACCGGATCGCGGCGGCCGCCTCGGCGTCCCCCGGGCCGGAACCGCTGGACATAGCGCTGGCCGCGGCGCTGGCCTCGTTCCCGGTTTCATTTTCGATCTGGGAGACCTACCTGGAGGCGATGCGGTACGACCTGCGCCACGACCGTTTCGAGACCTGGGAAAGCTTCCTGGCGTACGCGGAGGGGGCGGCGGCGGCGCCGACGGCGACCTTCTTGTTCCTCCTCTGCGCCCAACCGGTAAAAGGGGAAAGCGCGCGGAACGTACGCTACAGGGTGGCGGAAGTCGACGACGGCTTCGACTACCTCGCCTGCGGCCGCGAGCTCGGGTTCTTCGCCTACCTCGTCCACGTCCTGCGGGACGTCCGTAAGGACCTACAAACGGGCGCGAGGGGCCGGATATACCTCCCCGCCTCCGAACTCGCGAAGGCCGGACTCCCGGAGGAGGAATTCCGCCGCCTCGTACTCTCCGGCGCGGCTGACGGGAGATGGAGTAATTTAGTACTCTCGGTCGTTAACCGAGCTCGCGCTTTCGAACGGGCGGGCGTCGCCCGCGCCCGGGCCCGCCTTCCCGCGATGGAGCCCGATTGCCGGTTAATACTCGAGCGGATCGTCGGCGTGTATCGGGACCTGCTGGATAAGATTGAGGCCGACCCCGCCTCGGTTCTTCAAGCGCAAGCGGCGGGTGAATAAGAGGGTAGCGAGACGAAACGCCTTCCTTGACGACGTTAAACCAAAAAGAGCGTGATATGTTTGAAAAATCCATCGCCATCGTCGGCGCCGGCATCGCCGGCCTGGCGGCCGGGTGCTACGGCCGGATGAACGGCTACGAGACCCACCTCTTCGAGATGCACACCCGCCCCGGCGGCCTGTGCACGGCGTGGCCTCGCGGCCGCTACACCTTCGACGGCTGCCTGCACTGGCTCGTCGGCTCCCGCGAGGGCCCGTTCCACAAATTCTGGCGCGAGGTGGGAGCGCTGGAGGGCGCGGAGGTCGTGGACTTCGAGCCGTTCTTCGCGTACGAGGCCGCCGACGGCCGGACCGTCACGTTCTACAACGACCCCGACCGCTTGCGAGAACACCTGCTCGAGTTGGCGCCGGAGGACGCCGCGGCGATTAAAAAGTTCACCCGGGCGGTCCGGCGCGCCGCCTCGTTTGAGATGCCGCTCGACAAGCCGCCCGATCTCTTCTCCCTCGGCGACCGGTTGAAGATGTTCGCCGGGATGCTGCCGTATGTGGGCCTGTTTATGAAATGGGGCCGCCTGTCTATGCGCGACTTCGGCGCCCGCCTTAAGAACCCGCTCCTGTCTGAGGCTATGACGCACGGCTTCCTGCCGGACGCGCCCGTATTCGCCCTCGTCGCCACGC
>JAZGGY010000166.1:0-8934 GCA_036480675.1 bacterium
GTTAAATTCCTCGTCAGACGCGCCGGCGCGACGGTTGGGAAGGCCGGCGGCGCCGCCTCCGTAGAGGGCACGGCGGCGTTCGCAGCGGGGACGGCGTTGCGCGAGGACGCCCCGGCGATGTGGGCGTACGTCGCGGGCGAGGACGCTGCCGTAGCCGTCTATGCCGGCGGCAAAGCGCGCGTACGGGACGCGGCGCGGGATGTCGGGACCGCGGTGGTCGCGACGCGCGACATCTTGGCGTTTCGATCGGGCGCAACGACTTTCGACTACCTCGACGGCGTGAACGTCGTAGAGGTCGGGACGACGAACAAGGTCAAATTAGCCGATTACGAAAGTACATTAGTCGACGTTGACGCCGTCGTTGCTTGCCGGGCCGGCGATTTCGCGATCGAGGGGTTTGTGGCGTCGCCCGACCCGGACGAATTAGCGGCGGCCGCGGGGGCGGCAGGCGTCGCTTTCGTAATTATATCGGCCGACGATACGCTCTTCGACGAGCGCGGCGCGCCGCGGCGCTTGGCCGGCGACGTCGTCGTGTGGGCTACGCCGCGGGAAGCGCGGCCTTACGACCTCGTCTTCGCGCGCGGGGCCGGGTTCGTTAGTACAACGGGCGACGCGGCTTTGTACGACGAGGCCGCGGCGGCGCTATGGGCTTATTTTAAACAGAGGTAGATAAATAACCAGCCGGCGAAGCCGGCGCGCGTTTCCGCGGAACGAAAGAGGGCTTATGACCGTTTATCGCGATTCGTTCGGGCTTTCGTGTAAGGGCGATGCCGATATCCACGACGTTACGGCGGAGGTGGTGCGACTCGTCGCGGCCTCGGGGGTAAAAGATGGTATCGGCCTCGTGGCGTCGCCCGGGTCGACGGTCGGGATTACGACCGTCGAATACGAACCCGGGTTGGTATCGGACCTAGAAAACCTTTTCGAAAAGTTCGCGCCCAAGGGCGAGGGATACGGCCACGACGCCCGCTGGGGCGATGGCAACGGCCACTCGCACGTTCGCTCGTCGCTTCTGGGGCCGACGTTCGCGTTCCCGGTCGCCGACGGCGGGCCGGCTTTGGGTACTTGGCAGCAGATAGTTTTCATCGATTTCGACAACAAAAAGCGGCGCCGGGAAATCACGGTAACCGTCGTCGGCGACTAGGTTCCGGAGGAAAATATGGCCCAAGAGCGAGGTAACGCGCCGCGGCTGGCGGAGCTTAATTGGAAAGAATTCAGGAACATGGTGCCGGCCACGTACGACGGCGTCGTAATCCCCATAGGGACCGTCGAGGCGCACGGCGGCATCCCGCTCGGGACGGACATAATAATACCCGAATACCTGGCCGAGCGGCTCGCCGCGCGGCTGAGTTTGATAATTGCGCCCACCGTAAACTACGGCGTTACGCGAAGCCTGCTGCCTTATCCCGGCTCACATACCGTTACGTCGGCGACGTTTAGGCAATACGTGACCGAAATATTCGCGGGCTTCGGCCGGATGGGGTTCCGTAAGCTCGTCGTCGTGAACGGCCACGGCGGCCATATTGACGAGTTGAAAGAAGCCGCACAAGCCGCGTACCGCGACGCCGGCCTGTTCACCATCGTACTCCATTGGTGGCTAATGGCGCCCGAGGCTAGCGAGGAGGTGTTCGGCGCCGAGGGTGGCCACGCCGCCGCGGAAGAGACCGCGGGCGTCGTCGCCGCGAGGCCCGATTTGGTAAAGGCGGCCATGCTAGACGGTTTGAAGGCAGCGACGTACGATAAAGGCGTATTCCGGATGCCGTTTCCGCGGTCGGTAGGGGTGCGCGAGTCCGGCAAGGGGATGCCGTCGGCCGACGCAATGAAAGCGGAACAATATATAGCGCTGGTCGAAGAGCGCTGCGCCGAGGCGGTCGAGGGAGCTTTCGCCGGTTGGCGCGAGGAACTCGGAAAATAAGAGCTAATAAACTATAAAGGCGTTAGGAGGTTTCGTTCGTATGGCTGAAATAATCGAATGCGTTCCCAACATCAGCGAAGGTACGAAACTGGAGGTTGTCGAAAAAGTAGCCGACCGGATACGCGCGGTGGAGGGCGTGCGGCTCTTGAACGTCGCCCCCGACGCGGCCCAGAACCGCACCGTCTTTACAATGGTCGGCGACCGGACCTCGCTCAAGGCGGCGGTGGAGGGGCTCTTCGACGAGACGCTTAAACACGTCGACCTCACCAAGCAAAAGGGCGAACATCCCCGGATGGGCGCGGTGGACGTCGTGCCGTTCGTCCCCATCGTCGGGGCGACCACCGACGATTGCGTTGAACTCTCGCGCGAGGTGGGCGAGATGATAGCGACTAAGTTTAACGTTCCCGTCTATTTATACGAAGATAGCGCGACTACACCCGGCCGTAAGAACCTGGCGAAAGTACGGAAAGGTCAATTCGAAGGTTTCTTCGAGAAGATCAAAGACCCGGCATGGAAGCCCGACTTCGGCCCCGCCGAAGTACATCCCACGGCCGGTTGCACTGCGGTTAGCGCGAGGCCGTTCCTTATCGCTTTTAACGTCAACTTGGGTACGAATCGGTTAGAAGTAGCGGAGAAGATCGCGAACGAGGTGCGCTTCCTCGGCGGCGGCCTTCGATTCGTCAAGGCCAAAGGTTTCGCAACCGACGACCCCAACGTGGCGCAGGTTTCGATGAACCTCACCAATTACGAAAAAACGCCCATCTTCCGCGTAGTGGAACTGATACGACGCGAGGCGGCGCGTTACGGCGTATCTATTATCAACACTGAACTTATAGGTATGTCTCCGTTGCAGGCGCTGCTCGATTGCGCGGCTTGGTACTTGCAGATAGACGACTTCAAGCGCGAGCAGGTCCTCGAAGCTCAGATATTCGAAGGGTCGTCGGATTAAAGGCATATCGCTGCGGTTATGCTGTGTCCTTCGTGCCAAGCTACGGTAGGGGCCGACGCTAACTATTGCCCCGCGTGCGGCGCGCCTATGGGGGGCGCCGGCCGTTACGGCGTCGAGTTGCGCGAGGTCGCTTGCCTGGCGGGTGACGTGCAGGGATTGGCGAAACTAGTGGGTAGGATACCTGCGGCGCAAGTCTCCGAGTACGTGGCCGAATGTATGGGAGCCCTTGACGACACGTGCGCGGCGCACGGGGGTACGGTGATTAGCAGGCACAGCGCCGGCCTTACGGCTATTTTCGGCGCGCCCGTGGCCAGGGAGCGGGAAGTGGAGCTTGCCGTGCGTGCCGCCTTTGCGTCGCGCGATTGCATAGCCGACATCTCGGAGCGGTTATACGCCGCTTCCGGCCAAAACGTCGCCAGCCGTACCGCGGTAGATTTCGGCGTCGTTAGGGTGGGGGCCAGCGTCGCGGCAACTGATTACGTAGCCTTGGGTTCGACGGTAGAAAATGCCGCGCGCTTGCGGAACAACGCTCGGCCGAATACGGTTTTATTGAGTGCCGCGGCGGCGGATCAGGTGCGGCGGTTGTTTACGATGAAGCCTGTGGCGCTCGGCGCGACTACCGCCGAAGGCGTTGCCGAAACCGGTTTTATCGTCGAAGGGTTCGCGGATTCGTTTGCGGGCGTAGCGCCGTCGCGTACAGTATTCGTCGGCCGGCGCGAGGAATTGTCGGAATTGCGCCACGCTTTGGATGAACTCCGGGCGGGGCGCGGCGCGGCGGTGGGTGTTTCGGGCGGCCCGGGGATAGGTAAAACGCGCCTCGTGTTGGAGGCGTTGGCCGGCGTCGAAGACGTACGCGTCTTCGTGGGTAAATGTTTACCCGTAACGGTCGAGGTTTCGTACGCGGCGTTCCGGGGTCCGTTGAGCGACGCGCTGTCGCGCTACTCCGGCAAGAGCCACCTCGAGCGGGCCGAGAACCTCCTCCGCGTCGACAAGCCGGAGCTGTTAGAGGCGGCGCCTCTATTGAGCGCGTTCCTGGAGCGACAGCCTCTGGAGTCCTCTATTACGGAGCAGCTTAGGGGCGTAGCGCGGTTCGAACGGCTTTACGAGTTATTCGAGGCTGTTTGGGCCGATGTGGCCGCGAACGCGCCTACGGCATTGGTGCTCGAAGACGCCCAATGGGCGTCAAATGCTGATTTCCTGCTCCTCTCGCGTTTCGCCTCGCGCGTCCGTAATCTCCCGTTATTGTTAATCATAACGGCGCGCGAGCCGGAGCTTCTACGGCGCGTTACCGCGGACGTCGTCGAGTTGGCGCCGTTGGCGAACGCCGACGTTGCGGGGCTGGTTCGCGCTTTGATTCCGCCCGAGCGCCTGGCTCCGGAGTTGCTGCAGCGTATAATCAAGTGGGCGAAGGGTAACCCTCTTTACTGCGAGGAAATAGCGGCGGTGGTTTTAGCTCGCGGCGCGGGCGAGGCCTTCAAGCCGCCGGCATCGGTTAAGGCCGCGGCCCGGGCGCGCGCCGATAGGTTGAGCCCGGAAGCTTTGAAGGCGGGGAAGATAGCAACTTGCGTCGGATTGGAGGGCGAGCTGGCGTTGGTGCGCGACGTGGCGCCCGCGGAAATCGCCGAAGTCGTGGACGAGCTGGTCGCGGAGCTGGAGCGCGGCGGGATATTAACCGTTTCGGGGGAAAGGTTCTCGTTTGCCCACGAAGTTACGCGAGAGGTTTTATACGAATCTCTGGTTAAGAAGGAACGGACCGCGATCTTTTCCGCTATCGCGCGCGCGACCGAAAGCAGGGGTGCCGAGCCGGGTATGGTGGCGCACTACCTTTTGGAGGCCGGTCGGAATAGGGAAGCGGTAGAGCATCTCAAGGAAGCGGGGGATAGGGCGGCGGGCGCTTACGCGCTGTTGGAGGCGATATCCCATTATCAACGCGCGTTCGATTGCCTTCGCGACGTGGGACCGGCCGACGCCGCTTTGAGGATGGCGTTAATCGAGGGGTTTTCTTCTTGTCTTCTGGACTACGCCGACCCCGGGCGTGCCCTTGAGCTAATCGAGGAAGAGTTGAAGTATGCCGAAACACCGGTTGCGAGGGCCAAATTATTATGCTTGGCGGGAAAAGGTTATAGCGACTTGGGGGAGAACCGCAAAGCGCGGCTATACCTGGAGGACGCGCGTAATATCTATAACGCCTTGAACGAGCCCCTTATGGAAGCGGAGACGCTCCATTCGCTGGTTAAGGTTTTAGTTTTTTTAGGCGACGAGGGGGCGCGCCGTCGGGCGATAGCCGAGGCGTTGGCGCGTTTCACCGAGGCCGGCGACGACGTCGGCATAGCGCGGTGTTATAATATTATAGGGTCCGACTATTTAAACGCCGATGAGCCGGAACGGGCGTTGGAGTATTTCCAAGATGCGCTTTATATTTGGCAACAGGGCGGCGACCTTCCGGGCCAGGCTATTGCTTTGACTAACTTGGGTTTCGCCCAGTACCTTTTGGGGCGTTATCACGACGCAGTAGGGTTTGCCGAACGGGCGTTGGAGATAACGCGGCGCATCGGCACGCGCCGGACGCAGGCGGCCGCGGTATGCAATCTCGTCGCTTATTATATGTACCTCGAGCCGTCAAAGGCCGACGAATACGGCCGGGAGGCCGTAGCGTTAGCCGAGGATATCCCCAACTACGAGATATTGTCTGGGGCGCATATTAACTTGGGTGAGCTCGAGCGCTGCCGCGGCCGGTGGGACGCGGCTCGCGGGCACGTAACGGAGGCGTTGGAAGCGGCTCGTAAGATCGAGTCGACGCCTCATAAGTTTTACGCCGAATTGTTGGGGGCGAAGGTGGAATTAGACGCCGGCGCGCACGACTCGGAGGAATTCCGGCGCCATTACGAGGCGGTTTTCACGCTTGAGCCTCCGTCCCGGGAGACTGCCGCGCTTGTACGGGCCAACCTCGACGCTGACCTGGCGTTGGCGCGACAGGACGCCGAACGTGTGACGGAACTGGTAGGCGAGCTGGCGGCGACGGTGGCCGCGGCGAAAAAGGCCGAAGAGGTGTACGAGGGTCGTTTGCGGCTCGGCGAGCTTAAACTATTTCTGGGGGACGCGGCCGCCGCAGCGGCCGAATTCGAATGGGTAATGTGCCAGACCGACGGCTGGGATTTCTTGCACTGGCCGCGCGCCGCCTTCCGTTTGGCGCAAGCCTGCGTCGCATCGGGGCGCCGCGACGACGCGGCCAACTACCTCGAGTTGGCTGAACGTGTATTTCGTAAATACGATTGGTTATATTGGTCGGATCGCGTGACCCGTTTCCGGGAAGAAGCAGAGCTTTAAGGAGCGCGCTAAATATGAAGATCTTCATTACAGCATTCGGTTTGATATTACTTGCCGAACTCGGCGACAAAACGCAACTTGCGGCTATAATGATGGCTTCGCAAACCGGTAAGCCGTGGCACGTATTTTTCGGCGCCGCGCTGGCTTTAGCGGCGGTGACGTTCATCGGCGTCTTCCTGGGAGTGGGTTTAGCCAAGGTAGTCCCGACGGCGATTATCCAGAAAGTGGCCGGCGTTCTCTTCGTCACCGTCGGCGTTTTGATTTTTTTCGGTAAGTTTTAATCGGAAGCAGGGAAAATAAGAAGGCGGCCTTGTGGCCGCCTTTCTTTTTGTATCGGCGGGTCACTTCCGCTGGACGAGGTAGGGTCCCAACGCCAGCGCGTCCAGGCTGGAGCGGAGGAAAACTTCCACCGCTTCCTCCGGCTTGTAGACGATGGGGTAGCCGTGGAGATTAAAAGACGTATTGAGGATTATGCCGCGGCCGGTCGCCTCCTCGAAGGACTTGAGTACGCGGTAGTAACCCGGGTTCCAATCTTCGAACACTTCCTGCGGCCGCGTTGTCTTGTCGTACGGATGGGTGGCCGCGCGGTACTCGTCGCGTCGGGCGGTGGAGTCGAAGGCCATGATCATGTACGGTGCCGCCATAGCTTTGGGTTTAACGGCGTACTCCTCGGCTCTTTCGGCCAAAACCGACGGCGCGAAGGGCATCCAGAAGTCGCGGCTTTTTATCATCTCGTTTATTTTGGGAATGACGGCCATGTCGGTGGGGTCGGCCAGGATGGAACGATTGCCGAGTGCGCGGGCGCCGAACTCCATCCGGCCGGCGTAGCGCGCCGCGATATTTCCCTCTCCCACCAGCCGCCCCAATTCCCAATCTATGTCTTGGGGTTCGGAGACCGTCACGTTGTCGGCGCGCTTTACTGCGACGAGGGCGCGCTCGCAATCGACGTCGCCGAACTCGCCGCCGAAGTAGATCGATCCGAGGTATGGAATGTCGGTGGCCAGGCCGGCGCGCCGCCGCTCCTCGTCGTACACGGCGTAACAGGCCCCGATAGTATTGGATTCGTCGCCGCACGACGGCATTACGAAAAGCTCCTCCACTTCCGGAAGGTCGTAAACGACTTTGTTCACCTTCACGTTCATGAAGACGCCCCCGGAGAGCGCGATTCGTTTTATACCCGTTTCGCGGATGCAGTTCGCGACCCATTCCGCGAGTACTTTTTCTGCAAAGAGTTGGATGGACGCGCTGGCGTTGTCGAAGCGCGTAAGGCCCAGGCGTCCGTTCATGTATTTGAAGGATTGGTAGGCGTCGGGCAGGCCGTCGGCGCGTTCCCACGTTACGCCGTGTACGTTAAGAAGGCCGGCGAAGCAGTCTTCCTCGGGGCGGGAGGTGACGCGGCGCTGGCCGTAGGGGGCCATCCCCATAACTTTATGCTCGTCTTCCAACGGCATCATGCCCAGAAGCGTCGTCGCCATGGCATATATAATGCCCAGTGAGTTGGTCTCATGGACGGCGGCGATGCGCTCGATCTTGCCGTCTTGGCCTACGTTGACGGTGGCGCATAGGTCGTCGCCGGAACCGTCGCAAGTCAGGATAAGAACGGGCCCCTCTCGCCACGGCGAGCCCCAATAAGCAGCGTACGCGTGCGCGCTGTGGTGTTCAACGAAGCGGACTTGTTTCTCGTCGAAGCCGAGGCGTACGGCGTCCGCGACACGGGCGGCGCGCCGGCGCTTGCGGAAGTATCGGTTTACGGGCGTACGCCTAAGGAATTTCCGGACCGTGGTGCGGGAACTCGATGCTTTGCGGAACGAGGCCATGAGTTCCGCCCGCGTGCGGGAGTAAGGTTGGTGTTCGCCGTTGAACGCTACGACGTCGACGTCGTTCGCGGAGCAGCCGGCTAGTCTAAGGCACTCGGCGATCGCGTTTTCGGGGAAACAATCTATATTTTTAACGCGGACGAGCCGTTCTTCGGATATCGCCGCGACGACGCGGCCATCTTCGACGAGCGCCGCGGTAGCGTTATGACCGTCGTGTATACCTAAAGCCTTCATATCTTCTCCGGTTGCGGGGATTTGTAGCGTTGAAAATAACATAGGCGGCGCCTTTAGTCAATTTATGTTTGGGTTCCGGCTTGCGCCGCCGCGGCGCACGTTTTTTATTGCCGCTTGTCGGCGTTTGTCGTATGCTGGAGACGTGCGGGCCCGGAGGCTGGCGGAATTATTGCGCCGAGTGGAGAGGACGCGCGTCGTCGTCGCGGGCGACCCCTGCTTGGACGCGAACGTTTACGGCCGGGCGGATTCGGTTGCAAAGGAAGCGCCGGTCGTAGCGCTCGAGGCGGACGAAAAGGTCTTCGCCCCCGGGCAGGCGACTAACGTCGCCGCCAACGCCGCGACGTTGGGCGCCGGCGTTTATTTTATCGGCGTCGCGGGCGACGACGAACGGCGTGCCCGGCTGACCGGGTTGTTAAACGAATTGGGTGTGGACGCGGGCGGCCTCGTCGCCGAAGTCGGCCGGCCTACGACGTATAAAATTAAATACGTAACGCGCGAAGCGCAACGGCACGACCAACACCTTTTCCACGCATACTGGCAGGAAGGGAGACCGGCGGCACGCGGGACCGTCGGGCGGATGAGGGCGTTGGCGGCGGAGGCATTAAAAAACGCCCGCGCGTTAGTGCTCTCCGATTACGGTAACGGTACGCTTACCGCCGGCTTCGCGAAATGGCTCGTCGAGGAGAGCGCGC
>JAZGGY010000167.1:0-4629 GCA_036480675.1 bacterium
CCCGACACGCCGCGGCGACGGCCTCTCTGCCTCGCTCGCTCCGGGCGATCCGCTCAAGGAGTTCAAACTCCTCGAATTCGCTGCCGGCCGACATCCCGGCGAAGAGGTAGACCGTCTGCTCGTCCAGCGCGCGGTACATGGTACGCATATCTTCCGCGGCCCCGCGCAGGATATCGGCGGCGTCGGCCGAAGCGTCCGCGCCGAGAGCGGGCGCCGTCACCAGTAAGGATATTAATATCGCAGGGGGAATAAAACGTTTCACAGTGGCCTCCGCCGGTAAATTATTGCGACGTGGCTCATACGAGGCGTAATATAACCTCGTTCGCGCCGTAAATCCAGCCCAATCTAAGGTTTTGACTACGGCGCCACTGCGCGGGTTTAGCCCGGTAATAAAATATCCTTACATAAAGCGCAACGTCGCCGGAGCCGGCCACCCTTGACAACCCCCCGCTAAACGGTTAAACTATGCGCCGCGCAAGGCCGAGGTGGCGGAACTGGCAGACGCAGCGGACTTAAAATCCGCTGGCCCCATACGGGCCGTGCGGGTTCAAGCCCCGCCCTCGGCATATAAAAAAGGAGCCTTTGCGGCTCCTTTTATTATTTCCAACGACCGTTATTGGCCGCCCTTGTCGGCACCCTTCCCTTTGCCTTTGCCGCCGCCCTTACCGGCGCCGCCGCCTCCCCCGGGCGTTTCGCCCGGCCCGGGGCCCGCGCCCTTGCCGCCGCCCGGCGTCACGTACTCGCGTTCACGTTCGCGCTCCTTCTCGCGCCCGCCGGGGACGTCGCCCTCGGTCAGCGGCCGGGTCCCGCGGTCGCGCGCCCACTCCGGATTCTTCCACCAGCCGAGATGCCGCCCCTTGCCGGGATAACGCGGCTCGCCCGGTTCAACGGGTTCACCCGGTTCGTCGACGCCGGGCTCGGCAGGTTCCCCGACGCCGGGCTCCGCGGGTTCCCCTACGCCGGGCTCCTCGCCCTCCACCGGCGCGGCCTCGCCCGGCGCCGCGCCCACCTTATCGCTGTAGTCGGCCCAGTTTTCTACGGCGTCGTCCAGCGCGGTCGCTTTGACTGCGTCTCCCATGGGAGCCCCGGCCTCGAGCACCAAGGCCAACGCCTCGACCTTGGCCCGGCCTTCCCCCGCCAGGTTGCCTACGTCGCCGTACGGTTCGTCGCCGCCCTGGGTCCTCATATCGTGGGCGCGCTTCTCGAGCTCGCTGTACTTGTTGGCCAGCTTCTTGAGCTCGTCCGTCAACGTACCGGCGCCGGTATTCGAGAAATTGTGCGCGTCCAGATAGGCGTTCAACTCGCCGGTGACGCCGGCGATTTCGGCTTTGAGCTCCTCGGTCGTCGGCCCCTCCACGGCCTTCTCGCCGCAGGCCGCGATCATCAGCGCGGCCGCCGCCAGCGCCGTCGCGATAAAGATTGCCTTCCGCATGTCGCTTTCCTCCTTGAGGGCGGCGTTTAAACCGCTCCCCGTTCTTATATAATATTTAAAGTCCGCTTTTCTCGACCGTTGCGGCCTCGCCCGCGCGAGCCTTGACCTCTTCCTCGCAAACGCACTCGGCGCACGGTTCGCCGCAATCGCACTAGGTTACTACTATAACCTCTTCCGCCCTCTTCGCCCGCCCGCCGGCCGCCGCCAACGCGGCCACCGTAATTATAACCACGAGAACGGATATGCGCAACTCGTAACCTCCTAATAACGTGGTTAGCCGTGGGCCTCCAGCCAGTTCTTTCCTACGCCGACGTGCACCTCCAGCGGGACCTTGAGCTTCAAGACGCCGACCATCTCCTCTTTGACCAGCTCTTCCAGCGCGTCGACGTCGCTGGGCGACGCTTCGAACAGCAGCTCGTCGTGGATGGTCAAGAGCATCCACGCCTTTAGCGTTTCGTCCCGCAGGCGGCGCTCGAGCGCTACCATCGCGAGCTTGAGGATGTCCGCGGCCGACCCCTGGATGGGCATGTTCACGGCCACGCGCTCGGCCGCGGCCCGGACGCGGCTATTGTCGGACGCGATATCGGGCAGGTAACGCCGACGGCCCAGGACGGTGTGGACGTAGCCCTCGCGGTGGGCGCGTTCGATCTCCTCGTCGATGAAGCGCCTCACGCCGGGGTAGCGCGTAAAATATTTCTCGATGTACGCCTCGGCCTCTTTGACCGAGAGGCCGGTCTCGCGGGCGAGGCGGCGCGGCCCCATCTTGTACGCCAGGCCGAAGTTGATGGCCTTGGCCAGCGTTCGCTGCTCGCGGCTCACGCGGTCGAACGGGACGTCGAACAGTTCGGAGGCCGTCGCGCCGTGGATGTCCTTGCCTTCGGCGAAGGCCTGCTGCAGGCCCGGGTCGTCGGCGACGTGGGCCAGGATGCGGAGCTCCACCTGGGCGTAGTCCGCCGAGAGGAAGACCAGGCCGTCGCCGGGGATGAAGCCCTTGCGGATCTCGGCGCCCAGGTCCGTGCGGATGGGGATGTTCTGAAGGTTGGGGTCGGCGGAGCTCAACCGGCCGGTGGCCGTCGCGGCCTGGTTGAACGTCGTGTGGACGCGGCCGTTCTTATCCGCCAGCGTCGGCAGGACGTCGACGTACGTGTTCTTGAGCTTCGCCAGCTCGCGGTACGCCAATATCTTGGCCGGGAGGGGATGTTCCTCGGCCAACGTCTCCAGGACGTCGGCGGCGGTGGAGTACCCGGTCTTGGTCTTGCGCGTGGGCTTCAGGCCCAGCCGGTCGAAGAGGATCTCGCGCAGCTGGATGGGCGAGTTGGGGTTAAAATCGCCGTCCGCCAGCTCGTACAGCTCGCCCTCGGCCTTCTTTAAATATTTCTCGAAACTGCGCGCCAGTTTGGCGAAGTGGGGCCGGTCTATTTTGACGCCGCGTTCCTCGAGGGCGGCCAGCACCGGCGCCAGCGGGACCTCCAGGTCGCGGTAGAGCTCGCCCATGTCCTGCTGCTCGACCAGCCGGGCCGTCAGCTCGGCCAGGCGGGCCACCGCTTGCGCCCGGGCCGCGGCCTCGTCGCGCGCCCCCTCGCCGAACGCCAGCTCCCCCTCCGCCTCCTCCGCGGGAATCTGCACCTTGAGGTACTCGTACGCCAGGTCCGCCAGCCGGTAGTTTACGCGCTCGGGGTTGAGGAGGTACGCCGCGAGCATCGTGTCGCCGTCGAACCTGACCTCCGGGCCCATTAGGTGAATCAGCCGCTTGGTGTCGTGCCCCGCCAGCGGCAGCTCGGACTCCTCGCAAACTTTCTCTAGTTTGCGCACGACTTCCGCCGCCGAGCCGTCGAGCAAGGTCACGCGCTCGGCCCCCGCGGCCAGCGCCGCCCCCGCGAACTCTCCGCCCCGTACGGCGGCCTCCAGGCCGAGCCACTCGTCCCCCGACTCCGGCGCCGTGGGCGCGAGCTCCTCGGCCGAGACCAGATCCGGCTTCAGCTCGTCCGCCGGCGCCGCGCCGACGCCCAACTCCTCCGCCAGCGTCCTTAGCTCATATTCTTTCAAAAAGGAACCCAGCGCCTCCTCGTCGCGGCCCTTGGGCTCGAGCGCCGCGGCGTCCAGGCCCAGCTCGAGGTCGTCCTTGAGGCCGACGAGCGTGCGCGAAAGTTCAGCCGAGGCCCGCCCTTTCTCGAGGGCCGTCCGCGCGCGCTTGGGCTCTACGTCGTCCAGGTGCGCGAAGACGGCGTCGAGCGAGCCGTATTGCTCGAGCAGCGCCCGGGCCGTCTTCTCGCCGATGCCGGCGACGCCGGGGACGTTGTCGGCGCTGTCGCCCTCCAGCGCCAGCAGGTCCGGCACCGCGGCCGGCGGGACCCCCATCTTGGCTTCCACCGCCGCGGCGTCCATCTCCTCGACGTCGGAGACGCCGGTCCTGGGCGCGAGCAACTTGACGCCGCCGCCCACCAGCGTCATCAGGTCCTTATCGCCCGAGAGTATGAGGACTTCGTCGAAGGCGCCTGCGCCGCCGCGCGCGAGCGTCGCGACGACGTCGTCGGCCTCCATCCCCTCCTTCTCGATGACGGCCAGGCCCAGCAGCCGGGCGAACTCCTTGACGGGTTCGACCTGCGCGACGAGGTCGTCGGGGGGCGCCTTGCGCGTGGCCTTATACTCCGGATAAATTACCTCGCGGAAGGTCGGGCCGCCGCCCTCCAGCGCGACGGCGACGTGGGTGGGCTGGTAGTCGGCGAGCGCTTTGAGGAGCATGCGCGCGAAGCCGAAGACAGCGGAAGTGTTGCGGCCGTCGGTAGTGCGGAGCGGCCTGCCGATGAGCGCGTAGTAGGCCCGGAAGACGAGGTTCATCGTATCGACGACGAGAAGGCGGCGCTTTTTCACGTTGGAAGGATATAGAAAACGTCCTGATTAGTCAAGGGGGAACGGCGACTACCGTTCCTTGGCGAGCTTCCCGGCCCCGCGCTCTTCGCCCGGGTCGCGATACACGGCGAGCCGGTTAAGGTATAAGAAACGCTTTTCGCCGGCGGCGGGGTCCCGGAAGCCGTTAAGTAGGACGACGTTAATGATATGTTTACCGGCGCCGAGCACGGCCTTCGTCTCGTAAAACCACCAGTAATCCGTCGTCACGGCGAACGTCGAGAGAGTCTCGCCGTCCGCGGCGACGCGCACGGTAGGCCATTCGCCTCTCGCCGGCGCGCCGCGCGCCT
>JAZGGY010000168.1:0-4513 GCA_036480675.1 bacterium
GTGTGTACCTGCAGGGGGAGCTACTCCAGCTCCGGAAGGTCCTCTGCGGGAATGTCGACCGGACCCCTGCGCTGGGCCATTCTCTTTGCCTCCTTAGTTCTTAACGGTTACCGCCAAAGGCCGCGCCGGCTCGGTGAGTAAACTAGCACCTCCGCCCGGGCGCAGGCCGTCGCATTAGCCAATTTTATAAACGTCGCGGTGATAAGCGTTGGACCTCGGATGTCGACTCGTGGCGCACGTAACCCGTTAGTGCGAAGACGGCGGCCGGTGTGGTATTCCCCGTTACGTTCCGGCGCCAATTAAAATATACCCTATCGTTTATTGTCCGGCGCCTTCAATAACTTCCAATTGCCGTCATATTTTACCAATGTCGCTTGAGCCGGCCGTTCGGAAGGAGAAAATCGGGCAGCGCCGGGTTGCCATCGTCCGCTAAGTAGGGGACGTAAAAAAACCGCGCCGTCGCGCGCGGTTATTCTGCGGAAGAATACGTAACGTATTATGGTGTTATGAATACTTCATCGGGACCGGCCGACGTTAGTTACGGTCGACGACTTTGCCGAGCGTTCCCAGGAATTCTCCGGCTTCATTGGTCAACGGCTTACAATATACGGTCACGTTTTTAACGGGCCCATCTCGATGCCTTATCGCCATCTCGTAGGTCGAAGACTTACCGCTTCGGCGTTCCTTGGTCTCCTCGACGATTTTGCCGAATTTTTCCGGGGGAACTAAATCTCGCAGGGGTTTGCCCTTTAGCTCGTCCGGTTCGTAGCCCAGCATCTCGGCGAACTCCCGGCTCGCGAAGATGATGGTCTCGTCGGCGTCGACGAAGCTTATCTCGTCGCTGACCGCGGCCAGGACTTCCCGCAGCTGCGCCTCCGCGGCGATGAGCTTTTGCTCGGTACGTTTGCGCTCGGTGATGTCGATATCCGCGCCCCTGTAACCGAGAAGGTTTCCTTTCTCATCGAGTATGGGAACGCCGCTTGTCGAGAGGTAGACCGTTTTGCCGTCCTTAGTGACGTTCCGGTTGACGAACTCTCGGAAGGGCCGTTTTTCGGCGAATACTTCAAACGCCGCCTTTTTCAGTTCTCTCCGGTCGTCGGCGTGGAAAAAGTCGTAGAAACGCTTTTTAAGGATTTCCTCGGGTTTATACCCCAATATCTTTTCGACGACGGGGCTGGCGTAGGTGTATTTTCCCTTTGCGTCGACCTCCCAAATCCACTCCAACGCGTTATCCGCGATATCGCGAAATCTCCTCTCGCTTTCCCGCGACGCCTCCTCAGCGAGGTTGCTTTGCAGCGCCGTCTCGGCGACGTGGGCGAAGGCCTCGAGCGTATCTACGGCGAGGGGCGGCGCTCCCCGCGGCATCAGCGCCGTGACCGAACCGATTATCTCGCCGGCGCGAAGGAGTAAGAGGTCGTACAACTCGCCCATACCGAGGGTTTTTTCAAGGGCTCGCGCGAGGGGCGCGGGTATTACTCGGTGTGCCGGTTTCGGTACGCCGTCGGATCTGAAAACCCTTTCCGAAGCCTTCTCTTCCGCGGAGTACGGCTGGCGGGGAAATTTCAGTTTATGGAAATTATCGCCGATGACCTTTTGGGCCGCGGCCACTACGTCGCCGTCGGCGGCGATATGGCTTATCGCGAGTTCGTCGCTCGAGGGGTCGTAACTGAGGCCGACGGTCCCCAACGCGCCGGTCATTTCCTTCAGCTTTTCGCAGAGTAGGGTAAATATCTCCTTCGTCGTGGCGGCCGCGGCCAGCTCGACGGCGAGGTCGTTTATGGCGGCCAGCTCCTCGCCCCGCCGCCGCAGCTCCTCTTCGGCGCGCTTGTGCTCGGCGTTGTTCAATACGTAGGCTTGAATCGCCGGTTCTCCGTCGTGCAAAATGGCTTGGGCCACCGAAGAGACGTTCAAGAACGAACCGTCTTTACGAATTAACACGTGTTCGCTCGGCTCTCCTAATTCGCTTCCCCTCGCGTATACGACATCTAGCTCTTTCATAAGCTTTTCATGATAATCCGGATGTACGAAATCCAGTAACGGCCTCTCCACGACTTCGTCCGCCGATTCATAACCGATCATTTTAAGCATGGCCGGACTGACGAATAGTACCTTACCCTTTTGATGGATAACGATGCCCGCGGGGGAATGTTCGAAAATATTTCTGTATTTCTCCTCCGACTCCCGCAGCGCCTCCTCGGCCTTTTTGCGTTCGGTGACGTCGTTGGTTATCTCTACGACGCTCTCCACTTCGCCGTTACCGTTGAAGAGGGGAAAGGCGTAAATCTCGACCGTCACCTCCTTCCCCTCTCTATCCTTATGCACGTGTTCTACGCGGAAGGGTTCTCCCGTCGCAAAGACCGACTCCAGCGGACAGGGGTGCTCGGGATCGCTGCAAGGTTTCGGGTTCCAATGGGTAACCTCGTGGCAGTAACGACCGATTAATCCCTCGCGCGTCTCGCCGTATTGTTCGGCGAAGCAGCGGTTCACCGCTTGGATCTCATAGTCGCGGCCGATTACGGTAACCCCCTCGTACATCCCGTTCAGGATGCGGTCCAGGAAGTCCCGCGATTCCCGCAACGCCTCCTCAGCGCGCGTGCGCTCGGTAACGTCCCGGAGTACGTGGACGCTCCCGACGAGCTCGCCGCCGTTGCCCCGGACCGGCGAAACGGTGGCTTCGAAAAACGCCTCGACGGTGGGTTCGTAAAACTCGCGCCGCTCCTGGTCGCCGCTGGCGAGCGCGCAAATGTGCGAGCAATCCGGGGCCGGCTTGTTCCGCCCGTGTATTAAACGGTAACAACTCTCGCCGATAATCCCGTCGAAATTTTTGCCGAAACGTTGGGTCGCGGCGCGGTTTACCCGTAATATCTCGTGGTCGCGGTCGATTAGGAATACTACGTCGGCGACGGCGTCGAAAGTCCGCCGCCACTCTTTGGCGGCGTGGAGCAGCGCTTCCTCGGCCCGTTTGCGTTCGGTGATATCGCGGCTCACGCCGCGGATCCCGGCGAAATTCCCCGCGCCGTCGAACGCCGGTTCCGCGTCGGTCTCGAGCCATTTTACGGTGCCGTCCCGGTGGACGAAACGGCACTGGAGGTCCCGAATGACCTCCTTGTTCGTTTGCAAATTTGAAGTCGCCCGGCCGCATTTCTCGACGTCTTCCGGCGATATCAGGAAATCCACGGGTTTGAAACCGGAGAGCTCCTCCGGACGGTAACCCAGCATGTCTATCACCGCGACGTTCGAGTACGAGTATTCGCCGTCGGCGTTCGTCTCCCATATCCAGACCGGGACCGTCTCCAAAAGCCAGCGATATTTTTCCTCGGCCGATTTGAGGCGGTCCTCGATCCGCTCGTACTCCGACGTATTTATACCTAACGGGATTACCGCGAAGCGGCGCCCTTTCTTATCCCGGGCGTAAGTGGAAACGGCGTCCATAAGGTTGGTGTCGTCCACGATAATCCCGGGGGGCTCCGGCTCCGGGCGTTCCTCCAGCTTGCGGAGCCGTTCTCCCTCGAGCCAGCGGTCGATATCCGCGGCGAAAGCGCGCACGCTCCCGCCGACGCGGAAGACGGGCAGGCCGTCGTTGACCCGTCGGATCGCGGTCGACATGGAACAGCTAAGGTACGAGGCGATTTCTTTCCACCCGATGAGTACCTTTAAACTATTTTCGGTCATGGCGATATCGGTCTTATCGGGATAGAGGTAAAATTAGATATACCAACCCATAATATCCGCTACGTTAAAACGTTTCGCAGGTCGTTCCGGCCGCCAATTGTTATCAATTTATTTCAAAAGTGCGCAGGGCGGGCCGTTGCCACGCCGTGGCTGCGACGCCAAGCTGCCGGGCCGGCGGCGCGCGCCGTGACCCGAAGGCCACGGACGTTATTGCCCGGGTTTTATATATATGTGAAATTGGTTGTTCTCGTTCCTGGGGGCCGGTTGCAGGCGAGGCGCTTATCGAGTCTAAAGATTACTTATTTGGTCAAGCATAAATTTAATTATTCTTTAACGCGAATATTTTAGTATTTAATGCTGAATCAGTTTTTTGGGGTGTTCTTTTTCAGGTTGGAATTACGACGCGGCGGTACCGACCGCGAGGCCGCAGGCCCGCAAACCAAGACGCGCCGCCCCCGCGTTGGTCAGGTAGTTCACACGGCGCCGGTACCACAGCGTAAATAATGAAGAGCAAATATTGGGCCAATCCTGTAACTATTTCGTAGCCGGTAACTTACGGGTTCGTCGACGTTCCGGAAAGGCGCGATTCGCCGCCATTTTCGGCGGGATATCACCGTGTCTCGGCCGCATGACACCGTAAGTCTTTGAGAATGAAGAATATAAGAAAGCCGGTAATATTGGCGGATATTTTACATGCTGGCGAGGCGCCGGCGGCGACGGTTTAATATTCAACGGTAGTAAGCCGGAGTTATGGACGTCGACGCAACGAGGCCGAGGTGATACTGGACAGTTAACGAGGTTAACTTAACGTGGCAAAAATACGGCAAAAAATAGGGCGCCC
>JAZGGY010000169.1:0-6864 GCA_036480675.1 bacterium
CGCCGTTCCGCCGGCTGGTCGGGCTCTTTCGGAAGAGGCGCCGGCGCCCAAGTGGATTTGGCTTGCCCCGGCGTCGGCGCGATGTTATAAGAGAATTCCTTCGTTTTCGTCATCTTAGGAGGCTCGAGTTATGGCAATCGCCACGGTTATTATGGGCGCCGCGGGGCGTGACTTCCACAATTTCAACGTTTTCTTCCGCGACAACGAGCAATACGACGTGGTCGCTTTTACGGCGACGCAGATTCCCGATATCGCGGGTCGGGCGTACCCGCCCGGGCTCGCGGGCTCCCTTTATCCCCGCGGCATTCCCATCGTGCCGGAGGAAGATTTGCCCGAGTTAGTAGAAGATAAAGACGTCAAGTGCGTCGTCTTCGCCTATAGCGACGTTTCCTACGAGTACGTTATGCACCGTGCGGCGCTGGTTAACGCCAAGGGCGCCGATTTCGTACTTATGGGTTGGCGACATACGGCGCTGAAGTCGTCGAAACCCGTGATTACGGTGTGCGCCGTAAGGACCGGCGCCGGGAAGAGCCAGACGACGCGCCGCGTCGCGGAGGTCCTTACCGCGGCGGGGAAGCGCGTCGCAGTAATACGGCACCCTATGCCGTACGGCGACATCGCCAAGCAGGCGGTCCAGCGCTTCGCCGGCTACGACGACCTCGACGCCGCGGACTGCACCATCGAGGAACGCGAGGAGTACGAGCCTCACCTGGCGCGGGGCAACGTCGTTTTTGCCGGCGTCGATTACGAGAAAATCCTGCACGCGGCGGAGGCCGAGGCCGACTTCGTGGTGTGGGACGGCGGCAACAACGATACGCCGTTTTACGTCCCGGACCTCCACGTCGTCGTGGCCGACCCGCTCCGAGCCGGGGACGAAATGAGATATTACTCGGGGGAGGCCAACTTGCGCATGGCCGACGTCGTCGTAATTAACAAGATCGATTCCGCAAGTGCCGAAGAAGTTAACGTCGTAAAAGGCAATGTGGCCGCGGTTAACCCGGGGGCCGTTGTCGTCGAGGCCGAATCGCCGGTGGCGGCGGACGACCCGGCCGCCATCGCCGGCAAGAAGGTCCTCTGCGTCGAGGACGGGCCGACGTTGACCCACGGAAAAATGTCCTTCGGCGCCGCGGTAGTCGCCGCGAAGCGAGCGGGCGCGGCGGAGTTGGTCGACCCCCGGCCTTACCTCGTCGGCTCGCTGAAGAAGACCTTCGACGAGTACCCCCATATCGGCCCGTTGGTACCGGCGATGGGTTACGGCGACGACATGGTCGCGGACCTGGAGGCCACGGTAAACGCTACGCCCGCGGACGTCGTCGTCGCCGGTACGCCTATGGACCTCGGTCGGTTGATAAACGCCGACAAGCCCGTCGTCCGCGTTCGGTACGAGTTGAAAGTCATTAGTAAGCCGACGTTGGAGGACGTTATTCGCGAGCGATTTAACCTTTAATCGTGGAGGGAGACATCGGGTAATGGTTAAGGCGTTTGACGGTTACGAGCTGGCTTGCCGCGGCCCGACGGTGGTGGCGCTGGGGGGGAACGCCGTTATAAAGAAAGGCCAGCGCGGCGACATATACGAACAGTTCGCCAACGCGCGCGCGTCGCTCGAGCCGTTCGTTCCCCTCATCGCTGCTGGGGCGCCGCTCATTGTGACCCACGGCAACGGCCCCCAGGTGGGCGACCTCTTGTTGATGGCGGAGGCCGCGCGGGGCGAGGTTCCGGAACTGCCGCTGGGCGTTCTGGTCGCCGACAGCCAGGGCCAGATGGGGTACATGTTCCAGCAGTCGCTCAAGAACCACCTCATCCTGGGCGGCATCGACCGCGACGTCGTTACGGTCCTGACGCAAGTCGTCGTGGCGCGCGACGACGACCGGCTGCAGCGGTTTACCAAACCCATAGGTCCTTTCTTCGACCAGGCGACGGCGAAACAACGCATGGCCGACAAGGGCGTGGTCTTGAAAGAGGACGCGGGCCGCGGCTGGCGGCGCGTCGTGCCGTCGCCCACGCCCTTGGCCATCGTCGAAATAGAGATCATACGTGCGCTACTCAAAGACGGCGACGTCGTCATCGCCTGCGGCGGCGGCGGCATACCGGTGTACCACGAAGAGGACGGCCGCCTGGAGGGCGTCGACGCCGTGGTGGACAAGGACCTGGCGTCCGCGGTGCTGGCCCGCGACCTGGGCGCCCGGGTGTTCGTTTCGGCCACGCCGATAGAGCAAGTGTACTTGAACTTCGAAAAGCCCGGCCAGCAAGCACTCGACGTCGTAACCACGGCCGAGGCGAAGAGTTATTTAGACGAAGGCCACTTCGGCGAGGGGTCGATGCGGCCCAAGGTGGCGGCTGTCATCGCTTTTCTCGAGGGCGGCGGCAAATTGGGCGTCGTGACCACGCCGGAGCTCGTGCCGGCCGCGTTGCGGGGTGAAGCGGGGACGAGGTTCGTACCGTAAGCCTGCGCGTCAGTTCCCCGGGAAGTAAAATAATGAAGACGACTAAGTGGTTGATTACATACGCGGCGTTCGGCGCCGCGGTTGCGTTCTTTCTTTATTCGTGCGAGGAAACGCCGACCGAAGAGCCGGCGTGGGAGCCGCTCGGGTTCCTTGGCCTATGGGGTTCCGAGGGTGTCGGCGACGGCGAATTTCTGGCGCCGACCGGCGTCGCCGTAGCGCCGGACGGGACCGTTTACGTCGCCGATTTTTCGCGGCACGACGTCCAGTATTTTACGGCGCAGGGGAGTTTCCTGGGACGCTGGGGTACGTTCGGCGACGGCGACGGCGAGTTCGAGCACCCGTGGGGATTGGCCGTGGCGAATGACGGCACCGTCTACGTAGCCGATAGCCACAACCACCGCATACAATATTTTACGGCTAGCGGGAGTTTCCTCGGTAAATGGGGCAAGGCGGGCGGAGGCGACGGCCAATTCGACACGCCGACCGGGATAGCCGTCGCGCCGAACGGGAGCGTATACGTCGTCGAGGCGGGGGAGACGGGCCGGGTCCAATACTTCACGTCCACGGGGAGCTTTTTGGCCAAGTGGACCGGCCCCGAAGGCGGCGGCAAGCTGGTGGGCGCGACGTACCTGGCGTTCGCGCCCGGCGGCAGCGTGGTCTACGTCGCCGACGCCGGCAACGATCGCATACAGTTCTTCACGGCCGCCGGCGTACCGCTCGGTAGATGGGGCGTGGAGGGCCCGGGCCCGGGTGAATTCCGGCGGCCCGGCGGCGTCGCCGCCGCGCCGGAAGGCCGTGTCTACGTTACGGATATTGCCAACGACCGCCTTCAGGTCTTCTCACCCAAGGGGGATTTCCTGGGCAAATGGGGCGGCCGCGGGACGAACGACCGCCAGTTCTACGGCCCGGGCGGCATAGCGGCGGCTCGCGACGGGACCATCTACGTCGTGGACCGCGGCAACGACCGGGTCGTGTATTACCGCTAGCGTTGACACGGGCGATTGCCGGCGAACGTCTCGAGAAGCGTTTCGCAAATAGTTGACTCGGCGTGAGGACGTTGTTATGGTGTTAGGGTAACCAAGGAGGGAAGCAGATGACGACGAAGAAAAGCTGGAGCACGTGGGTGGCCTTGTTTTCCGCGGCGGCGTTGTGGGCCGTGAGTTGCGAGGAGACGCCCACCGAGCCCGAAACCGAGACGCCGCAATTTGTCGGAAAGTGGGGAACCGAAGGGTCCGGCAAGGGCGAGTTCGACGAACCCCACGACGTCGCGGTGTCGGCCGACGGTACGGTGTACGTTACGGACCGCGGCAACTATCGCGTTCAGTACTTCACGCCTTCGGGCTCTTTCCTGGGCAAGTGGGGGGGCTACGGCCGTGCGAACGGCAAATTCGCCGAACCGAGCGGCATCGCCGTCTCGCCGGAAGGCACGGTTTACGTCGCCGATTCGTCTCTCTCCCGCATACAGTATTTTACCGCGAGCGGGAGCTTCCTCGGCAAGTGGGGTTCTTTGGGCGAGAATGAGGGCGAATTTAAATTCCCCGACGGCGTCGCGGTAGCCGAGGACCGCAACGTCTACGTAGCGGACACCGGCAATCACCGGATACAGTTCTTTTCGCCGATAGGCGATTTCATGGGCGGCAGAGGTTTTCCTAACCCGGGCAACGACGACGGCTTCTTCGATTCGCCCAGCGACGTGGCGGTCGCGCCGAACGGCACCGTGTACGTCGCCGATTGTTATAACCACCGCATCCAATATTTTTCGCACGACATGCGTTTCTTCGAGGGTAAGTGGGGTAAGAAAGGCGAACGCGACCGCCAGTTCGAGTATCCCCGTAGCGTAACCATCACGCCGGACGGGAGCGTCTACGTCGCCGAGAGCTACCGCGTCCAATATTTTAAGCAGGGCGGCGCTTTCCAAGGCAAGTGGGGGACCAAGGGGTCCGGCGACGGCGAATTCAACCGGGCGAGGGGCACGGCCGCGTCGCGGGACGGCCTGTTTTACGTGGTCGATTCCGCCAACCACCGGGTGCAGTATTTTAAGTAACGCGTAGCCGGGACGCCGACGTTAAGGTCTCGATTAGACGTATTAAAAAACCCGGGCCGTGGCCCGGGTTTATTATTTTTCTTGGGGAAAATTTATTATCGATTTTTAACGGTGGCCGGCCGAAGGCGGAGCCGCCTATTTAATTTCGGCCTCGACCTTCTTAATGTACCGGTTGGCTTTGGCGTTGGTGGGGTCGACGGCGAGCGCCCGCTTCCATGCCTTGAGCGCCGCCAGCGACGACCCCTTCGAGTAAAGGTCGAGGCCTTGGTAGAGGTACGCCTCGACCAATTTGGCGCGTGCCGCGCCGTACGTCGGGTATGCGTTTACGACGTCGGCGAGGACCGTGATCGCCTGGCCCAGGGCGCCCCGCGAGAGCAACGCGTTCCCCTGCCGATAGCGTTTCACCACTTCGGGCGGGATTACGGAGGTCTTTACCTCGGTCTCGGTTTCGATCTCGGGTCGTTCCTCCGGGGGGAGCCTGGCGATCCTAACGGCCAGGAGGCGCCGCGCTTCGTCGAGAAGCTCCGCGGCCTCCTCGTTGTCCGGGTAGGCGGCGAGGAGTTCTTCGGATAGTTTTATAGCCTCGAGGTAGGCACCCCGGTCGTTCGCGGCTCGGGCCTGGGAGAGCTTCTCGGCGACGCGTTTTTCTTCCGCTATGCGGGCCGCTTCTTCCGCTTCGAGCTTGTTCACCCGTTCGACGTATTCGGTGGCCAAAAAGTCGTCGGGCACGAGGGCCAGGGCGTTATCGAAAGCGTGGCGCGCCTGTCTCCAATCCTGGGCTTTGAGGAACTTGTCGCCCTCGGCAAGGTTTACGTAGTACTCGGCTTTAACCTGGTGTTCCCGGGCGACGTCGTTTTCGGGGACCCATTTCAGAACCGCGGCGAAGCGTTCGGCCGCCCGTTCGTAGTTGCCGGCGTCGAAGTAGGCTAGGCCTTCGGCCAACCATTCCGCCGCCTGGCGGCGCCTTTCTTCGGCGGTGCGAGATTCCCGGCCCGGGTTCACCGAGAACGACAGGTAGTGGTAACTACCCATTTCACGGTTGAGGTAGCAGTAGTCGAAAGAGAAAAAGTCCGTATTGAAGCCGAGGCCGCCGTTGGGGCGCACGCTGGCGGGACCCCGTTCGGGCCGCGAGCCCATGACGCCGCCCCGCGCGGCGAACATCGACGAGATTAACACCTCGACGCCTAACCCCAAGTTGATCGGTTCCTGGGCGGGGCCCGAGAAGGCGAGCGTCAAGCGGTGGTTTCCGAAGTAGCGCGCCCACGCGGCGCCCAGATTTACGCGCAATGGCTCGCGGTAATCGCCATCGCCGGTGACGGTTGCCCTCGACGCGGCGATCAGGTTTTCGGCCGAGACGCCCAGCGTTAACGGGCCGCCGGCAACCTCGGGCGTCCGGACGTACGTACCGACGTCGCCGCCGATCGTCTGGTAGTCGCGTGTGCCTTGGGGGTCGGCTTTATGGCGGTCATAATTAAGGGCGGCGCCCACCGCCAGCCAACGGACGGCGCGGACGGCGTAGCCCAGGGACAGGCGGTCGTCGTGGTATAAATAATTGCCGAGGGGGTTATTGTAGCGGTCGTACGATTCTACTTTATTTACCAAAACGGTCCCGAACCCGCCTGCGACGGTCCCGTATTTACCCAGCGGAATGCCGCCGCCGACTATTTCCGACGTGCTGTGGGGCGCGGCGAGGGCCTTATGGGTGAAGCCGAATTGCAGCGACGGGATGTCGGCGAGCGCGGCCGGGTTCGTTCCCAACGAGTAGAAGCCCGCCGCGAGCGCCGGCCCTTTTGCCATAGCTTCGGCTCGCGCGTCGGCGAAGGCCAAGCGGTTGGCGGCGCTGGCCGCGGTCGCCGCGCAGCACGCCGCCGCTAATACTAGGTGGAATTTTTTTAGGTTTAGGCCCATACGGCTTAGGGTTGTGCCGGCCTGTGTTTTTCTCACCTATTCGCGACCGCGACGAAGGTGTCGCGGTACAACTCGCCTTGGATAGTGAGTTCGAGGACGATAACGTACGGCCCCGGGGCGACTAAGTTGCCCCTATCGTCGCGGCCGTCCCATTCTTCGTCGTGCTTTCCCGGCGAATAGCTACTGCCTTCGAATAACGCGCGTACCCGGTTCCCTTCGAAGTCGTATATATAAATCGAGGCCGTCCCCTCCGAGGGGACTTTAAACGCGACCTTAGCGTATGTAACGGACGGCGTTTCGTAGAAGTGGCCGGCGAGGAAAGGATTGGGGTAGATATGAAGACTTAAGTCGTAATCGCCGGCGCCGGCGCCGCCGACGAGGCAGCACGTCCCGGCGATTAGGAACGAGAGCGTTAATAAAGGTTTGCTTAACTTCACTTTAGCGAAGCTACCATAAGTGTGCCGTATT
>JAZGGY010000170.1:0-2567 GCA_036480675.1 bacterium
TCGCCGGCGAGCGTCAGCTCCGGCACGTACAGTCGGCTCGCGCGCGCCCCGGCCCGGTACATCCATTTCGAATCGTCTTTATAGAACAACGTCGCGTCGCGCGGCCCGCCGCCGACGTAGCCCACCATGTCCATGTTCCACACCGCGCGGATGTCGTCGCCGCGGCTTTTGGCGCGCCGGGCGTAGTCGCGGCTGCCCACCAGGCCCTGTTCTTCGCCGGCGAAGAGTATTATCCGAACCGTACGCTCGAGGCGGGAGGTCGCCAACGCGCGCGCCACCGCGAGCGCCGCCACTACCCCCGAGCCGTTGTCGTCCGCGCCGGGGGCGAGACGCTGCGGCTCGTCCGAGATGCTGTCGTAATGGGCGATGACGAGATATTGCTCGGCCGGCTTCCGACGGCCCGGGACGTCGCACACCACGTTTTTCCAGCCCAGCTCCTCGGGCAAGTTGTCGCGCAGGCTAACCCAGCTCGCGCCCCCGTCCGCGGTGTAATCAATGCAGGAGCCGTAGCCGCAGGTCCAACCTTCGGTCGCCGAGGCGAAGGATACGCCGGTAAGGGGGAAGTCGGCGGGTATGCCGACCTTGCGCCAGCTCGAGCCGCCGTCCGTCGTCCGGAGTACGGCGCCCTTGTTACCGCCGCCCACCGCGACGCCCGTCTTGCCGTCGAAGAAACGGACCGCGCCCAGGTATCCGCCCTTCTCGACGTCGTACCGCTGCACATCCCAGCTTGAGCCGCCGTCGTCGGTGTGCATTATGACGTCGAAGTGGTTGCCGACCACCCACCCCTCGTCCCGCGATATGAAACTTAAGCCCGTCAGCTCGACGACCTCCGCCGGCGATTGCGGGTCCGAGAAAGGGGTCCGCCGCCGCACCCACGTCGCGCCGCCGTCGTCGGTCCGCCGGACCTCGCCGTGCCACCCCACCGCGTAACCGTAACGGTCGTCGAGGAACTGGATCTCGAAGAGGGTATCGCTGATGCCGCTCGGCTGGAACTCCCAGCTCGAGGCGCCGTTGACGGTGTGCAGGATGACGCCCCCCGTTCCGCACGCCCATCCCTCGAGCCGGCTCACGAAATGGACGCCGGTGAGGTGGCGGTCGGTCGGCTTGAGCATGCGGCGCCAGCTCGAGCCGCCGTCCGAGGTCTTTAGAACGGTCCCGCTCGCGCCCACTATCCAACCGTACGTTTGGTCGACGAAGAAGACGTCCACCAGTTCCTCCTCGGTCCCGCCCTTTTGGATGACCCAGCTCGAGCCGCCGTCGTCGGTCCGCAATATGAGCCCAGAGGCGCCCACCAGCCACCCTCGCTCCGTGCCGGGGAGGAAGAAGCAGGAGTCGAAGTCGTGCGCCGTAATGAAGACGTCGTAGCGCGGCGCCAACCCGTAGGAGGAGAAGTTGTCGTAGAGGAGGGCCGCGGCCTTGTCGAGATAGGGCGAAAAGGAATACCGCGTGGGTAACGCCGTCAACGCGGCGAGGTCCTCTCGGACGTCTTCGGTCCTTATGCGGCTCAGCAGATATTGAATGCGGCCGTCGGCCGCGGGCAGCGGCGGCGCCGGCGCCCGGGTCGCGAGCTCGGCTACGTGCGTCGGAACGAGGAGCCGCCACGGCGCCCGAAGCGACCTCATCGCCTTGTCGTATATGAAGCCGTATTGCCGGCTCAATAGGATTTCGCCGTCGTCTTCTAGTAGTACCTCGCCGAACGGCGCGAGCTCCTCCGCCGGGGCGCCCTCGACGCGGTAGTAGAAGCGGCCCCCGGCGAGCGGCAGCACCGCGTCGCCCAAGGCGCCGGCCGCCGCGCCGCAGAACAGGTGCGCCCGGCCCACGCGGCCCAGATAATACACGTCGACTTCCTGGCCGAGCCTGAGGGCCGACGGGTCCGCGGCCGCGGCTACCAAGGGGCCGTTCGCCGCGCCGGCCGCGGCCGCCAGCACCAAAAGCGCTCCCGCGACGCGCCTCATCGAATCGCCCCCGCCGGGCGACGGCTTCGAAGCTCGTCGACGACGGCGTAATCGTTATGGCTCACGTCGCCCATCTCGACGTGGGGCTTGACCAGGGGGCCGTGGAAGTCCGAGCCGGCGGTAGCGACTAGGCCCAGGCGACGCGCCAGCTCGGCGAAGGCCCGGCCCTGCTCGTCGTCGTGATACGAACAATAGGTCTCGATACCAGCCAGCCCGGCCGCGGCCAATTCCGCGAATACCGGTTCGTCCTCCGGCAGGCGGAACTTGTCGCCCGGGTGCGCGAAGACGGCGGCGCCGCCCGACGCCCGGACCACGTCGACCGCCTCGGCCGGCGACAAGCGTTTCACCGGAAAATAGGCCGGCGTGCCGTGAGACAACAGGTCGCGGTCGAAGTGGAAGTACGGCGCCGCGGCCTTGGGGGATCGGCGCAGCGGCTCGAGCAACGCGTGGCCGTCGTTGGCGGGGTCGTTTAGTACCACGCGACCTATGACTGGCCCCACCGGCGGCTGGCCCCGCGCTTCCCGCGCCAGCTTCTCGTCGTCGACGACGATGCCCAGCTCCCGTAGATTCGCCAGCCGCCCCGCGGCTTGCCGCCGCCTGGCGGCCGTTAAA
>JAZGGY010000171.1:0-11175 GCA_036480675.1 bacterium
GCCCATCGGCCCGTCGCCCCGTCTCCCAAGAATAGCTTGTGTATGCCCCAGACGTTAAAGGCGAACGCGTCCGCGGCGGCCGCGCGGAAATAGACGATTACGGGCGTTAAGGCCAGGAAGCCGACGCACAGTGCGCCGACGGCGGCCGCTCGCCGGCCCGGCCGCGACGACCACGAAAGCCAGATACCGAAGGCCGCGGCCGGGAGGGTTACTAGGAGCGTTAGCCGCGCGAGCGTAGCCGTGCCCAGTAGGGCGCCGATAACCAGCGCGCGGCCGAGGGCCGTTTTCTCATTATCGCCGGGCCAGAGCCAGGCGGCGACGGCGAACGTTAACGCAGCGGCAGCCGGCGCGTACGTTTTGACCGGAACAAGCCACGTAAGCGTAAGCGACGACGACGCGAAGAAAACGACGGTAAAGAACGACGCCGGCCCGCCGAAGCGGCGGGCGACGGCGACGCCGAGTAAAGCCGCGGAAAGGGCGAAGAGGGCGACGTTTAAACCGCGCAGCGCGTAGAGGGAAGGGCCGAAGATTTTTATCGCGCCGGCGTAATAGAGCGACGCGAGCGGTAAATGCGGCAGCGCGAAGTCGCGATAGGGAAGGTCGCCTTCGGCCAAGCGCCAGGAGGTATAGAGCCAGAAACCCTCGTCGCGGTCGACGGGGCGGCACCAGATCTGTGCTACGGCGAGTACTAAGAGGACGGCCAATATGGCCGCGGCGGCGATTTTTTTAGCGTTCAACGGTTCGGCTCCTCTCGCCCCGGCATCATAATATACGGCGCAACCGCGGTCAAGGCCGTGGGCGGCCGCAGGCGAAATCGTTTGCGCGGTAGGGCTTCATTTGGTATATTGATGCCGTTTGGGGCGTCGCGATGCTTGAGAGGTTTTTCCATATAAGAGAAAGGAACTCGACGGTTCGTCGCGAGCTTTTGGGCGTCTTCGTCGCGCGTTTGATATTCCCGGCGGCATAAGACGGGCTATAGACTCCTTAATATGACTAGCGAACTTTCGATACCTCGTGAACGTTTTTACGTCGCCGCGGCGGTCGCGCTGGCGGCCTTCGTCGTATACGCCAAGACGTTGTGCGGCGACATCTTTTGGCAAGACTCCGGCCTGTTCAACCGTTCCGTCGGCCTTCTAGGCAGCGGCGTACCGCCGGGGTTTCCGGGGTGGCATTTAGCGTGTTATCTCTTCGCGATGCTGCCCGGAATAAACCCCGTCGTGGGGATGAACCTCTTTTCCGCGGTCGCGGGCGCGGCTACGGCCTTTTTCGTCGTCCTCCTCGTTTACGAACTCGCGGACGGCGGTTGGGCCGCCGCGGCGGGCGCGGCCGTTGCCGGCCTCGCGTATTCGCTGGCGCCCACGGTTTGGATCCAATCTACGACGTGCGAAGTATATACGATGAACATGGCGCTCACCGCGGCGACGATACTCGCGCTTTTCGTATGGCGCCGACGGGCCGACGTCCGGTGGTTCTACGTCGCGGCCTTCACGTACGGTATGGCATGTACCAACCACCCCCAGCAGGCGGTCTTGTTAATTCCGTACGCGGCGTTCGTCTTCTGGCAACGCCGCGGCGCGGGGCTTCGCGGACGCCAACTCTACGTAGCGGGGGCGTTGTGGCTGCTCGCGATGTCCACGTACCTTTACTTGCCCGTGCGTTCCGCCGCCGGCGTCGTCCAGAATTGGGGCAAACCGGGAACCTTGTACGGCTTGTACTTCCACCTTACCGCCAAAGAGTTCCAGCACCAAATGTTCAGCGCGCCGTGGGCGGTCGTCGGGTGGCGGATGAAGACCGCGGCCTGGTTGTATTTGGACCAATTCCAGTGGGTGGGTATCGCGACGGGGGCGGTCGGAGCCGCGTGGCTCGCGTGGCGGCGCCGCGGCGTTTTCCTGTATTTCGTCGCGATCGTTTTCTTCACGTTGATCCTGACCGTCAACTACCCGTCGTTCGGCTTCCGGGCGTGGTACTTCCCGTTCTATATGTTAACGGCGATATGCGCGGGCGTCGCGGTAACGCGAGTCGGCGAAGCGTTGGCGAAGTGGCGGCGCGCCGCGACGTACGTTTTCTTAGGGTTGGCGGTGGTCGTCGCGCTGTCGCCGGTGCTTACGCGTTTCTACCAGGCGGACCGTACGTATTATCCGTACGTCCGGGATTTTGGGGCGAATTACTTACGTTCGGTGGGATACGCGGACTTCCTTTTCCTGGGCGAGGAGAACTCCGCGCCCACGACCGGCATACAGGCGTTGACGACGTTGGAGTACGCGCGTCCCGATATCTTCTTCGTAGATACCACGGGCAACGCTAATTATTTCGACGTATTCGACTTCGGCGGCCGGGACCTGTCCCACGCGCCGGTCGACGTAATCGTCAAATATTTTTACGAAATTATGCGGGGCGTTCTCGCGGAGGAACGCCACGATTATTACTTCCTTTACCCGTACGACTTCGTCTATCCTTGGGGCTACGGCCTCGCAAAAGACGGCGCGGTTTACCGCGTTGTTCGACGGGGTTCGCCGCCTCCCCGCGACGACGTCATAACCCGTTACGTGATTCGCGGCGTCGACCCGCCCGCCACTAATTTGGACCATTGGGCGCGGGGGACTGTCGGGAATTTTCTCTACGAGATGTACCAGCGTTATGAGCCGCGGGACGAAGCTCGGGCCGAAAAGTATTTTGTGCTCGCCGACCGCGTAGGCCGCCGCGCGCACGAAGTGCAACATAATTTGGGGACAGTCTTTTACCTCAAAAGAGATTACGCCGGCGCCGTTCCCTATTTCGAACGGGCCGTGGCGCTCGAGCCGACCGATTCCTTTACCCGTTATTTACTTGCCGACTGCTACCACGAGCTCGGGCGGACGGAAGACTCGCGCCGCGAGGTTGAGGCCGCGCTGCGGTATAAGCCGGGTTACGGGCCGGCGATGTTGACGCTGGAAACGGGTTCCTTCATCAAGTGGTAAAACGGGCGCGTAAAGGCCAGGTATTCCTCGTCGATAATGACGTCCTGCGGCGCATCGCCGACGCCGCGGAGATAACGGCCGACGACACCGTTCTCGAGATCGGTATGGGACGGGGCGAGCTGACGCAGCATTTGGTGCGGAGAGCTCGCGAAGTCGTTGCCGTCGAGTTGGAGGAGGCCTTCGTAGACGCCGCGGCGCGTGACTTCGAACGATACGACAACCTCACCATAGTGCACGCCGACGTTCTGGACGTCGACTGGGCCGAGCTGGTTCCGGAAGGGCGGCGGGTGGTGGTAGTCGGCAACGTCCCGTTTTACATTACCGGGCCGATATTGAAGCTGCTCTCGGACCGCCGGGCCCAGATAAGCCGGTGGACGTTGACGCTGCAGAAGGAGGTCGCCGAGCGCATTTGCGCCTCGCCCGGCGGTAAAGTCTACGGTGGACTATCGGTAAAAATGCAGACGTGGGGCGAGCCGTATCTCGCGTTCGTGATACCGGCCGGAGCTTTCGTACCGAAGCCGGAAGTGGACGCGGCCGTCGTAACGTACCGGTACTACGACGAACCGCGCGCCCGGTTCGTAGACTCGGAACTCTTCGGCCATTTCGTAGACTTCGTCTTCGGCGCGCGGCGCAAGAAGGTCGGCAATCGCCTGGCTACGCTTCTGGCCGGGAGCTTTTCGGCGGCGGAGGTAACCGCCAAGCTCCGCGAGGCCGGTTTCGAGCCGTCGGCAAGGCCGGAGAATTTTTCGCCCGGCGAGTTCGCCGGGATTTACGGATTGTTCGAGCCGTACTTAATCGCTGAGGTCAAGGGGTAGTAATATGGCGGGTGCAAGTAGAGCGGTTTTAATTATGGCCGGCGGTCGGGGTACGAGGCTCTGGCCGCTCTCGCGCCGCGACCGACCCAAGCAGTTTCTATCGTTGGTTACGGACCGTACGCTAATCGAGGACACGTACGAGCGCGTTGCGCCGCTGGTAGATGCCTCATACATATACGTGGTCGCCGAGGAAGACATCTTGCTCAACGCGCGGCCGCTATTGCCGGAAATACCGCTGGCAAACTTCATCGCCGAGCCGGCGGCTCGGAATACCTGGCCCAGTTGCGTACTGGGTACGCTGGAGATCGTGGACCGCCTCGGCTCGAGAACCGCAGCCCTCGTTTTACCGGCCGACCACGCCGTCGAAAACGAGGATGCGTTCCGGGAAGCGTTGGCGGCGGGTTTTCGGCGCGCCGAGGAGGGGGCTATTGTCACCTTCGGCGTCAAACCCGACCGGCCCGAGACCGGTTACGGCTACGTCAAGTGCGGCGAGGCTTTGGAATCCGGTCCGCCCGACGTAAGGCAGGGCCTTGAGTTCAAGGAGAAACCGGACGAGGAGACGGCGCGCGAGTACCTGTCATTGGGGAATTACCTGTGGAACAGCGGCATGTTCGTTTGGCGCGCCGACCGCTTTCTCGAGTCAATGCGCGGATGTTATTCGGAGCAGTTTGCCGTCGCGAAAAGCCTGAAGAGGCCGCTCGCCGCGGGCGAGACGGCGAAAGTGGCGGATATATACGATAAGCTCGAGGCGACGTCCGTAGACTACGCCTTTATGGAGAAGTTGCCCGCGTTCGAGGTGGTCGAAGCCGATTGCGGGTGGGACGACATCGGTTCCTTCGACGCGCTCGAGCGTGTTTTGCCGCGCGACGACCGCGGTAACATCGGCCGGGGCGTCGTCTACCAGTTGGAGGGAGTAGGGAACATCGTCCTGGCCGGCGGGCGGAGGCCGGTAGTGTTGTTCGGCGTGGACAACAACGTCGTCGTCGACGCCGGCGACGTCGTCCTTGTCTACCCGAAGGGGGCGGGGCAAGACGTACGGCGGGTAGTCGAGTTAATAAAGAAGGAACGGCCCGACCTCGTTTGACTATCCCTTAATGAGTTGTCAAGGCGGGCCTCGGGCCCGCCTTTTCGTTGCCGTTCAGTGTGTGACCGGTCCGAGGTACGCGGCGTAGTCGAACGACGGGCTGCGTTCCGCGTCGTGGCAGCGGGTGCACGTATTTTCGTTAATAGGGGCCGTTTTAATAGTGGGGGATTGCGCGTGCCCTTCGCCCGGTCCGTGGCATTCCTCGCAGCCCACGTTTAAACGAGCCGGTTTTTGCCCGGCGACGAAGCCGCCGCGAAAGCCGTAGCCGGTTACGTGGCAGCCGATGCACTCCGGGTCCGTCTCGCGGCCTACGTCTTCGAGGGATGCGTACGCCGCGGCGTGTGTCGTCCCGCGCCACTGCTTCTTTTGAGGGGCGTGGCACTCGGCGCACCGGCTCGAGCCCACATAGATGAAACCGCCCGGCGGCACGCTCTCCGGCGGTTTTAGCAACTTCTTCTCGTCGACGAGCTTGCGGAGCGCGACGTAGTATTTTTCGACCAGGACCTGCGTGGCTTCGTCTTTCGCCGTCTCTCTCGTAACCGGCAAGACGTGGTTTTCGGCCTCGGCGACGTTAAACTCCTCGTCGAGCGTAAGTTTGAGCATGCCGACGTAGCGGTTGCGGCTTCGCGTGTAGACCATCCAGCGGCCTTTGACGTTCTCCGCTTGCGGCGTCTGGCCGCCGCGATGGCCGGCGACGACGACGTCTATCTCTTTGGGACACTTGGCGGCGAAAGCGCGCGCCTTGTCGACGTTGCCGATATGAGCGAGGCAGATAACGACGTCGGCCTGCCGCCCGAGTTCGGACGTTGCCGTTTTAACGTACTTTTTATACGGCTCGACGTCGACGCCGTGGAAATCTTTTCCAGCGACGAGCTCGGCGTTTAGGAAACCGACGATGCCTATTTTCAGGCCGGCGCGGTCGACAACTTTAAAGGTCGGCGCGAACGGTTCGCCCTCCGCGACGACGTTGGATGATATTACGGGGATGTCGTTGATTTCGACCAGGTTCTTTAAGAAATCGAGGCCGAAGTTGAAGTCATCCTCGCCCAGGTTAACGGCGTCGTAACCGAAGGCGCCGTATGCCTCGGCCGAGATTTCGCTTTTTAGGCGGTCCTGTTCGCCGACGTTGGGGCTGAGGAAGTCTCCGACGTCGACGAAGACGGCGTCTGGATGGGCGGCGCGGATAACGTTGACGAGCGTGGCGCGCCGGGCCAGGCCGCCGTACGCCAGAAGGTTGCAGCCGCAGGACTCGACTTCGGCGCCGCTGTCGCCGGTATATATAATTACTAATTCGCGGCGTCCGTTTCCTTGGGGCGAAGCCGACAAGGCACACAGCGCCAGGCCGCCAACCAGAGCCGCTCTGAGCTGCGAATACATTTAATAGCCGAGGCGCGCGAGCTTATCGCGAAGTTCGACCGCGGCGCGGCGATCGTCGTACGCGCCGGCGTAGACGCGGTACGTTAGGTCGGGGGCGGCTTTTATAAACACGTCGGCGCCCGCGCGTGCCGAGATCTCTTTGGCGAGTAGGTAGGCGTGGCGCCGCGGGACGTCTTGGTCGACGCGCACCGCGAATTTCGGTTCGCCTTTTACGTAGACCGCAACGACGTCCGGTCCCGCAGCTACGGCGACTTCGCCCTTCCAGGCCATTTCGGGGGGCGCGGCCGGCTCGCCGAACAAACCCTCGCGCAGCGCCCGCGCGACGAGCGCGTCTTCTCGTAGCGCGCCTTTACTGGAGAAGACCACGATGCCTTTTGCGCCTGCTTCTCGCGCCGCGCGGCCTTTGGCGACCATCTCCTCGCCGACGGCGTCGTCGAATTCGTCGGCCGCCACCTCGGGGACCATGATGCCGGCATATATATGACGGCCGGACGCGACGCCGAAGGCGTCTTCGATTTGTTTGCCGACTGTGCCGGGGTCGCGGCTGTACGCCATCGGTATTACAGCGTCTACGTAACCGCCCTCAAGCCAGGCGGTCCAATCCTGGAGGCAGTCGTTGTAGGCGGTCCCCTTTCGCGAGGCGAAGACGGCCGCGGTTAGGGAGCACGTCGGCTCGAGCTTGGCGAGGCCGTCGTAGAGGCGGTTGACGAAGGCGCTAATATTGTGTCGGCGCCAGTCCGCGAAAGCCTGTACGTCGTCCAACGTCTTCCCGGTTTCGGCTTGGTATAGCTCTATGGCTTTGGGGTGCCGGCCGAAGGCGGGCGTGGGGTAGCGAACGTAGTCGAGGTGTAGGCCGTCGACGTCGTAGTTGGCGACGATATCGCCGAATACGTTATACAGGTAATCCTGGACTTCGGGCAGCGCGGGCTCGAGCCACGCCATGCCGTAGCGGTCCCACGTTTCGCCGCGGCCGTTTTGGCTCAGCCACTCCGGGTGCTCAAGCGCGGGGTGTCCGGACGGCGTGGGCGTCTTCCGGTTTAAAACGACGTACGTCGTGACCCAGGCGTGGACTTCCAGGCCGGCGGCGTGTCCTTTATTTATTATATCTTCTAACGGGTCGAAGTCGGCCGGCCGGCCGGCGACGTGTGGAGAGCGGGGTTCCGGGTTGGCGAAGCGGGCGTCGTTTTTGTTGGGAACGTAAAGCGCGTCGCCGCGATAGCGGACCTCCACGAAGAGCGCGTTGAAGTTGTGGTTCGCCGCGCCGTTTACGACCCGGCCTACGGCCGCGGGCGAGTTCACCTCCCACGGGCAAACCCACAGGCCCCGGAGTTCGTCGGCCGTTTCGGCGACGCTACTTAGCGGCGCGACAGCGAGTAGCAATAACGTATATGGACGTAAAGCCTTGGCGCGTTCCATCGAAACCATGATATGTAAAAACGCGGGCCGAGGCAAACCTTTATTTATATTGAGGGCAGCGTCCGACAGGTGTTATATTTCGACGATGTTTGAGGAAGAGACGGAAAAGGGTTGGACGCGCCGGGACTGGTTTATATTAGCCGGGGTCGTGGCCTGGGCCGTCGGGCTCCGGCTCCTTTTACTTGCGACGGCCGGCGACCACGCGTACTACCGGACGCCGGTGATGGATATGTCCTACCACGACGCGTGGGCGCGTCGCGTCGCCGACGGCGACTTTTGGGGGAGCGAGGTTTTCTTCCGGGCGCCGCTGTACCCCTATTTTTTAGGGTTATTGTATTGGTTGGGTAAAGGGTCCGTCCTGTTTGCGCGCGTCGCGCAGGGTGTCGTCGGCGGCGTGAGCGCGGGGCTTTGTTTTCTGCTCGGCCGCGAGCTCTTCGACAGACGGGTGGGTGCCGTGGCGGCGGTCGCCCTCGGTACAATATGGACCGCCATTTTCTACGACGTTGAGTTGCTGCTCGTCGTGCTCGAGGTCCCGCTGGGCCTCGCGTTCGTGTACGCCGTCGGACGGTCGGTGAAGACGGGCAAATACCGGTGGGCGGCGGCCGCGGGTGGATCGTTGGGGTTGGCCGCGATAACCCGGCCCAACGTCCTTGGCGTAGCGGCCTTTATCTGGCTGGCGTACGTCGCGGCCCGGGCCGGGACGCGGTTGCCGCGGCGACGAATAATCGTGTCGCTCGCGGTTTTATACGGCCTGGCGGCTGTTTTCGTGGGTACCGTCGCGGCGAGGAACTACGCCGTCGCGCGGGAGCCGATTCTAATATCGTGGCAAGGCGGCGTCAACTTGTGGATAGGCAACAACCCCGAGGCGGACGGAATGACGGCGATGGTCCCGGGCACCCACGGCGATTGGTGGCGGGGCCATTACGAGTCGATACGGATGGCGGAGGAGGCCGCCGGCAGGCCGCTAAGCCGTTCGGAGGTGGACCGCTACTACCTGGCGCGCGTGGCTGAGTTCGCCCGCACGGAGCCGTTGACGGCGCTCAGGTTGCTAACGCAGAAGACCTATTTCTTCACGAACGCGTACGAAGTGGCGAATAATTTCGACCTCTATTATCTGAAAAAGCATTTCCGGGTGTTGAAATACGACCCCGTAAGTTTGTACGTCGTTTTACCGTTCGCTTTTTTCGGGATGATTCTGTGTGCGCGGCGATGGCGGCAATTGGCGCCGCCATATATCTACGTAGTCGTCTATTCCGCGTCGGTGATATTGTTCTTCGTGAACGCGCGGTTTCGGATGCCGGTCGTGCCTTATCTTTGCGTGTTCGCCGCGGCCGCGTTCTTTTATTTCTGGGATAATTTGCGACGGTGGCGCGCCGTACAGATCAGTTGGCGGGTGGCGGCTCTTGCGGCGTTGTTCGTATTCTGCGACGGGGACCCGTTCGGTATAAGCCGCCGGTCGGAGTTCGAGGCGCAAGGCCACTACACGATGGGTACGGTGTACCTCGCGGACGGCGACCTGGACGCCGCCGAGCGCGAGTACGAGGCGGCGCTGGAGGCGGATTGGGAAATCGCCGGCATGAACGCGCTAAACGACCTCGGCATAATCGCGGCGCGCCGGGGCGATATGGCGAAGGCCGAGCATTACTTCCGGCTGGCGGTAAAAGTCAAGCCGAATTACGGTAAGGCGTGGAACAACATAGGCAACATTCGCGCGCAAGCCGGCGACCTGGAGGGGGCGCGGGAGTGTTATGAACGCGCGCTGGCCGTGGAGCCGGAGGACGGCCGGGCATACTATTTTTACGGCAAACTTTTGTTGGAAGAAGGAGATGTAGACGGTGCCGCGGAAAAATTCGAACGTGCCGTTCATTTCCAACCCAATTTCAGCGCGGCCTGGTATGAGCTGGGCGACGTTGCCCGCGACAGGGGCGACCTCGAGCGTGCCCGCGACTGTTACAAAGAGGCGGTGTACTACGAGCCTAAGACTTTGGACGTTAAGCACCGGCTGGGAGAGGTCCTCCACCAAATGGGCGACTACGCCGCCGCGGAGCGGGAGTACCGCCTTATCCTCGATATCGCGGAGGACCCGCGCGCGCGGTACAACCTGGCGTGCGCGCTGGCGCGCCAGGGCCGCGGCGACGAAGCGATGGCCCATCTAAGCCGCGCCGTCGAACTCGCGCCCGGGCGGTATAAGGAGATGGCGGCGACGGACGATGACCTCGCGTCGCTGCGCGGGCGTGGGGATTTCGAGCGCCTGGTAGTCCGGTAGTAGTTATTGCATCGGCAGGCCGGGCGTTAGTTATAATACCCGGTAAGAGGTGAACGTTATGTTGGTATGGAACCCCGAAGTCACGATGGGCAACGTTATCCTGGCGAGCCTGTTGTTGTTGACGTTCGTCGGCCTGGTTATGAATTATTTCCAAATGCGCAAAACTATAACGCAGAAGCGCGCCGAGTTCCTGATAACGCTTGCGAGGGATTACCTCCTGGACCCGGACTTGATTGAATTGTATTACGAGATAGACTACGAGAAGTTCGAGTTCGACGAGGGCATGCTGCAAACCGACCGGGAGAAGAAGCTGGACAAACTGCTCTATGTCTACGAGAACATCGCTCGGATGTACGTTATGGACAACATCAATAAGAACGACATTAAATACTTCGCGTACCGCTTCATCCGGGTCTACCAGAACCCGGAAGTGAAGAAGTACGTCGCGTTCTTAAACGAGTGGTATGGGAAGAAGCTGTCGGTCAAGCCGTTCGAAGCGTTCCAGAAGGTCGGGCCGATACTCGAGAGGGAATTCCGGCGCCGATAAGGGCCTTATTAATTTAGGAAAAAACCGCCGGCTTAGCCGGCGGCTTTATTTTGAGCTATTTCGGTACGGGTTATACCAACGCCCGGGCGCCCTCGATGACCTGGTTCAGCAGCGACGACGTACTCGCGCAGTAGCCGCCGCCCAGGCAAGCGAACACCACGATAATTATTACTATGACGATTACGGCGACGACGACCGCGATTATTACTTTCGTTTTGCTGACTGGCTTCTTGCCGGTTACGGCGCCCGTCACGCCGTCCATGACGCAGTTGTACGGCTTAGCCTTGTAGCTGTACGTGAGCCACCAGAACGGGTGGTACGAGAGGCGCGCGGCGAGGTTGGAGAGCTGCGTACTACAAGACTCGAGGCGCTCCACGTCGCCCTCGCAGGCCTTGCGCTCGAGCGCCTCCACCTTTATCTTGGCGCGTCGTTTGGCCTCCGCGGCGTCGAACGCGGCGCGTTCGACGGGGAAGTTGTCCTCGCGGACGGCGCGGCCGTACGGCTCGGCCCCCTCGTCGCTCGTGAAGTTGCCCGGGTCGCCGGCCAGTTTGTCGAGGTCGTCCTGGGATAGGCCGCTCGAGGCCGCCAACGCCACGCGGTAGTGGCCTACGTGGGTCCCGGAGGTGCTGTGCCATTCTTTGTAAGGTTCATCCTCCTGATACGTTGAGCGCGCTCCTTGAGCGTTAGTGCGCGTCTTCGTCACGGTGCGGTAT
>JAZGGY010000172.1:0-3146 GCA_036480675.1 bacterium
TAGTCGCATCCGACCTAGAGCGCTTCGAGCGTAATATAGGCGCGCTGCTGCAGTACCCGGCGCGGACCGCAGCCATATTCGTCGCGATAGCCGCGGCGGTGGCGCTGGGCCTGACGGTCCTGGAATTGCCCGTCGGCCTCGTCGCCATAGCCGCCGCCATTGCCATCGGCTCGCTGTTGTTCGCGCGTACGAAGGTCCTCCTTGTCGCGTTCGTCGTCGTAGCGCTCGCTATAGTGCCGTTCGTCGTTCGCGACCAATACTGGCTCCGCGTGACGGTGACTATAGGCATTTACGCCGTCCTGGCGTTGGGGCTTAACGTCATCGTCGGCTTCACCGGCGTGTTGGACCTGGGCTTCATCGCGTTCTACGGCATCGGCGCTTATACGGCGGCGCTGTTGATGCTCAAGTGCGATTGGTCGTTCTGGGCCGCGCTGCCGGTGGCGACGGCGGCCGGGGCGCTGTTGGGCGTCCTGCGCGGCTTGCCGGCGCTGCGCCTATCCGGCGACTACCTCGCCATCGTGACGCTGGGCTTCGGCGAGATCGTGCGCCTGACGTTCACCAACTGGGTCGGTCTGACCAACGGTCCGATGGGCCTGCGCGGCATCGAGCCGCCCAAGATAGGCTCGTTTTCCTTCGGCTTCGACGCGGCGCGGGGCGGGTACCTGCGTTACTACTTCCTGATTTTGATTCTGCTCGCGCTCGCCGTGTACGTCGCGTATCGTCTGCGGCACTCGCGGCCCGGGCGCGCGCTGTTGGCTATCCGCGACAACGAGACCGCCGCGGCGGCGATGGGCGTACATCTTTCCAGATATAAGACGCTGGCGTACGCGCTGGGGGCGGCCTTCGGCGGCGCCGCGGGAGCGTTCTTCGCTTCGTTCAACCTCTTCGTCTCGCCCAACTCGTTCGTATTCTTCGAGTCGGCCATAGTGCTGTGTATGGTTGTCGTCGGCGGGATGGGGTCCATCCCGGGCGCTATCATAGGCGCCGTTATTCTGGCGTCGTTCCCGGAGCTATTGCGCTTCCTGGCGGGGTTCCGCTACCTCATCTTCGGCGCTTTAATGGTCGCGGTGGCGGTCTTCAGGCCGCGGGGGTTGATGAAGGCTTAACTTTTTAGAGTTTGACACGCCTTCGGCGATATTATAGAATTCTGGAGCCGAAAGGCCGCTATGCTAAAAAAGCTGACATTTTTTATACTGACGGCCGCTGCGTTGGCCTGGGCGTCGGGCTTGCCGGAGGTTTATGAACCCAGGCCCGAACCCAAACCGAAGCCTGAGCCGCCCGGGGTTGAGAAAAAGCCGCGGGTAGAGAAACCTAGCGGCCGCGAGCCCGGCGCCGAGCTGTACGACGTGCGCGTCGTCCTGGCCGTGGGCGGCGTAGCCGAGACGGATATAGCCGCGGCGACGGCGACGTTGTTGCCGATTCTCGAGCGGCGGGCGTCGCAGCTGGCGCGGCGGCACACGCTCGAGCGGGGCCCGGGCGAGGGGCGGATAACGGTCGAGCTCTTCGACTGCCCGGACCCGGCGCGGGCGCTCGAGATCCTGACGGCGCCGGGCCTGTTGGAGCTGCAGGCCGTGGCGGAGCGCGACATATTCGTCGAGACGCTGGCCGCGGCCGGGTGGCCCGCCGATCAGCTTTTGCCCTACCAACACGGCAACGTGATATTGGTCGCCGCGTCGGACCGCGAGGACGTGGCAGGGGCGCTTCGGGCCGCTCTCGAGCCCGGCGAGAGGGTATTGTGGACCCGCAAGCTCGAGGTCAGGGAGGGCGACGTCTACAAGGCGGCGCTCGCGACCGGTGACGGCATGGCCGTCACGAGCGCCGTGGATGCCGCGGTAGTGACCGGCGCGGGGGGCGAGCCGGACGTCCACTTTGACCTGAGCGAGCGCGACGGCACGATTTTCTCGGGCCTTACGGCCCGCCACATCGGCGAGGCGCTCGCGGTGGTGTTCGACGACGAGCTGTTCTACACGGCTCGCGTCAAAGAGCAGACTTTCAAGAGCGGTCGGATAATAGGCGAGCGAGACGAGGCACGCGCCGCGGACATCGCGCTGCTGCTGTCGTCGGGCTCGCTGCCGGCGACGCTGACGCCTCTAGAGTATTACGTGGACGGCGAGAGCCGCCCGATACCGCAACCGTCGAAATAACCGCTTCCCGGAGGTAACCAGCTTTGCGCTATCGCACCGTCTTACGCGCGACCTTAATCATAGTCGTCGCCGTCCTGGCGTTCCTCTACGTCTGTCCGACGATCAACTTCTACCAATGGTGGCAGGACGAGTACCAGGAGGACCACTTCGTACTCAATTGGCCCGGCGGTTACGAGACCGAGTTCCCGTCGTGGCTCGCGCCCGTGGGCCGGGTCTTGCCCAAGCGGCCTATTAAACTGGGCCTGGACCTCAAGGGCGGGATATACCTCATTTACGAGGTAGATGAGACCGGCCTGTCCGACAAAGAGCTCCGCGACGCCGTCAACTTGACGGTCGAAATAATCCGCAAGCGCGTCGACGAGCTGGGCGTGGCCGAACCCGAGATCCAGAGCGAGGGCCGCAACCGCATCGTCGTCAAGCTGCCCGGCATCAAGGACCCGGCGCGGGCCAAGGAACTCATCGGTACTACGGCGCTATTGGAGTTCAAGCTTGTCAATCCGACGGACGCGTTGTACAAGTTGATTCAGGAATACGCCGTGCGGGAAGCGGAGGCGGCGGCCGGCGCCAAATACGTCGCGCTGGGCGACAAACTCCAAACCATCCGCGGCGACACCGTCTTTTACGAAGACGACTACGGGTGGGTCAAGGAGGCTTTCGCCACGGCGGCCGAGACGGGGCTCGTGCCGGACGGGTGGATGGTCGCGTACTCCAACGCCGTGCGGGCCGAGGGGGACGAGACGTACGTCGAGCTGGGCGGCGATTACCGGTCCGTCTACCTGGTTACCGAGGAGACGCCCATCACCGGGAAGTTCCTGCGCAACGCCCAGATGGCGTACGACCAGTACGGCCAGCCCAACGTCGAGTTCACGTGGAACAACGAGGGGGCCCGCGTCTTCGGCGATTTGACCGGCGGCCACATCAAAGAGCGGCTCGCCATCCTGCTGGACGGCTTCGTCCAGTCGGCGCCCGTTATTCAGTCGCGCATTACGACCCGCGGCGAGA
>JAZGGY010000173.1:0-4249 GCA_036480675.1 bacterium
GAACGCCGGGTGGCGGGCCGCGTATTTCAGTAGGTCCACCGGCGAGCCGGCTACGCCGAAGGTGTGAAGGATGGGGTTGGAGGCGAGGTCCGTGACGTCCATGAGCTGCGGATACACTACGTACGTCGCGACTAGGAAGTATACGAAAGAGAAGGCGGCGACGAGCAGCCCCCACCGAACCTGTTTCAATCCTAAAATTATAAACAACCCGGCGGCGCACGTGTACAGCGCCAACTCCTCGAGCAGGAGGGCGGTGAAGAAGAAGAACAACAGGCCGAGGCGGGGCCTGCCGGCCTCGAGGGCCCAAAACGCCCATAGTACCAGCGCCGGCGCGAACACCCGCGGATGGAAGTCGTAGAGGGCGACCCACTGCGTGGAGGCGAAGAGCAACGGCGACAGCGCGAACGCCAACGCGAGGTAGCGCGAAGCGGTGTGGCGGCGGGAGATGAGGTATGCCGGGGCCGCCGCTGACGCCAGGGCTAAAACCTGGAGGACGATGAGCGTGCGCGCGCTAGGAAACAGCAGCGATAGCGGCGAGAGCAGTTGGTTCGCCAACGCGACGTGGTTGAGGCGGGGCAGGGTGAAGAGGACGGTTTGATACAGGAAGCCGCCCCGGCCGCCGGCCCAGAAGACTTGGTGTTGTATGCCCAGGTCCACCGCCGGCGCCCAGAACGCGTCGAACTTCTTATTGCCGAGGTAGATGAAGGTGACGGCGAAAGCGGCGGCCGCCGCGGCCAACAGGACCACCGCCCGGGCGCGACTCCGATCCGGCGCCGCGGGACGTCTTAGCCGGGGTGCGAGCCAAGCCCACGCGCCGGCCGCTGCGGCCGCGGCCGCGACGATGCCGAGCTGCGTCAATATGTCGGCTAACGCCGGCGACATTTTCCCCCTTAGGTGAAGACGTTTCCCAGTAGGCCGGTCGCGTGGGCGAGGACGCGGGCGGCTTGAAGGACGAGGTTGGCGTACACCGCCGCTACTACGTCGTCCGCCATTATACCCCAGCCGCCCGGCAAGCGCTGCGAGCGCCCCGCCGGGAAGGGTTTCAATATGTCGAAAGCCCGGAAAAGTATGAACGCGAAGACGGCGTACGCGAGGGTTTTAGGCAAAAAGGCGACGGCGACGAAGTACCCCGCGAACTCGTCGACGCACACGCGGCCGGGGTCTTTCTTACCCCAGGTCTTTTCGGCCACGCCGCCGGCCCAGATACCCGCCGCGGCCGCTAATACGGCCGTGGCAATTATAACGAAACCGTCGGCCGGGAGGAGCCACCAATAGACGGCCAGCGCACCCAGCGTCCCTACCGTACCGGGCGCGAGGGGCGAATAGCCGAGGTAGGCCACCGAGGCCACGAATGTCGCGAGCCGCCGCTCGAGTTGTCCCGCCATAACCTTCCTAGCGGACGAAGACGTCCGCCACCACCTGTCGGTTCTTCCAGAGGTACCACACGCCGGTACCGAGCGTCAGGACGACCGCGACCCAAAGCGTAAACGCGATCGCGCCGTCTACCACGGGGTCGAGCGCGCCGGGCCACTCGTTCCCCAACCAATGGGCCGCGACGGAGTGGCCCAATATGCCGGCGATGGCCGCCATCTGGAACGCCGTCTTCCACTTGGCGAGGGTGGTGGGGTAGATGTATATGCCTTTTGCGCCGGCTACGGCGCGGAACCCGGTTATAATCAGCTCCCGGGCGACGATGGCGAGGACCATCCACAGAGGAACCACGCCCAGGCTGGCGAAACTCACCAGCGCCGTGACGACGATGACTTTGTCGGCCAGCGGGTCGATCACCTTCCCGAAATCGGTCACGCAATTGAGCCGTCGGGCGAGGTAGCCGTCGAGGACGTCGGTGGCGATGGCGCCCACGAAGATGAAGAAGGCCGCCGTGTGGTGCGCGGTCGAGTTCGAAAGTAGGAAAACCAGGAATACCGGCGCGGATAGGATCCGAAGCAGCGTAAGGACGTTGGGCCAGTTAAGCACGGCGCGCCCCCTGAGCCGCGTGCGCTACGAGCTCGTAACCCTCCCAACCCGCGATTTCGACGCGCGCGAATTGCCCCGCCGCAAGCTCCCCGGCATCACGGATTATCGTGACGGGGTCCCCTTCCGGCCCTTGGAAGTACGTTCGCGCGACGGCGACCCCTTCCGGCATGACGCGGTCGACGAGGACGTCGAACGAGCGGCCCTGGAGTCCGCGGTAGAGCTCGGCCAGTACGTCCTGTTGGCGCAGCATCAGTTCCTCGCGCCGCGCGGCCGCCGCGTTCGGCGACGGCCTGCCGGGCAGGGCAGCCGCCGGCGTCCCTTCCTCCGGCGAGAACTCGAAGACGCCTACGTGGTCGAAGCGCGCCGCCCCGATGAAGTCGGCGAGAAGCTCGACGTCGTCCTCCGTCTCCCCCGGAAATCCGACGATGAAGCTCGTGCGAAGCGCCGCGCCCGGGACCGACGCGCGTACGTGCTCCAGGCGGGCGAGCGCCTCCTCCGGCGGCCACGCCGGCCGGCCCATGGCATCCAGGAGATGCGGCGCGACGTGCTGCAGCGGGACGTCGACGTAGTTGACGACGGCCTCGACATCGGCGAAGGCGGCGAGTAGTTCTTCGGTCAGTCGCGCCGGGTGCAGGTAGAGGACGCGCAGCCACGGCACGCCGACGCCGTCGAGACGCCGAAGGAGCGTCGCCAGGTTGGGGCCGCGGTCGAGGTCCTCGCCGTAGCGGCTCGAGTCCTGCGCCAACAGCACCAGCTCGGCGACGCCGTGTGCCGCGGCGAACGCGGCCTCTCGCACGACGTCGTCCGCGTCCCGCGAGCGGTATGGGCCGCGGAGGCGCGGGATGGTGCAGAAAGCGCAGGGGTGGTCGCAGCCCTCGGCGATTTTAAGGAACGATACGTGGGGCGCCGTAAGGCGGGGTCGCGCGGCGACGCCGGCCAACGGCGGCCGGGGCGGGCCTACGTCGATTACGCGCCGGCCCGAAGTGGCCTCGCGCACCGCCCTGGCCAGCCGGGCCGCCGCGTCCACGCCCAATACGACGTCGACGCGTTCGAATTCCCGGGCGAGAGCGTCGGCCGCGAGTTGCGGCCAGCAACCCGTGACGACGAGCGTCGCGTCCGGTTTCATGCGCGGCGAAAGTTCGGCCAGGACTTGGCCTCCCTCGTCGCGGGCGGGCCCGATGAAAGCGCAGGTGTTCACGAGGACGACGTCCGCGGCTTCTTCGTCCGGCGTCAACTCGTACCCCTCGCCGAGGAGCTCGCCCACCGCCACTTCGGCGTCGACCAGGTTCTTGGCACACCCGAGACTTATGACGGCTAACGTGCGAGTCACGGTCCGTAACGCTCTTTCACGTCGACGATTTCGACCCCCGGCGGGACCTCGAACGAGAAGAGGCTCGCCGGCAGGCCCGGGTTGAATTCGTACGCCGAGAACCGGTACGACGTGCAGTTGCGGGCGGCGTCGTAGTAGTCGGCGCGAACCGCGACGAGACGCTCGCGGTCGATCCACATCCGTATTTCGGGGAACGGCGCCGGTTCTCTCTTGGCGTCCAGGTGGAGTTCGTACGTGCGGCCGCCGGTCTCGGCTGCCAGCTCGACGTCGTAATCGGTCGATAGGTTGTCGAGCGTCTGCGGCAGGTCGGCCATGTACGAGAGGCCGGGCCCGGCGAAGCGGAGTACTTGGGTGCCGCCGGCGGCGTAGACGTACATGTACTCGCCGTCGAAGACGACGGTCTGCTGGACCGGTTCGCGGAATTCGACGCGCACCAGGTTCGGCTGGCGCGCGTATAGTACCCCCGCGCTGGAGGAGGTCTCACTCAGGTAGGGCGAGGAGGTTTTCACGACGACGTCGGCCCGGAAGTCGTCCAGGGCTTTATAACGTTTAGTGACGCGGGCCAGGAGCTCGTCGGCGCTTATCGACGGCGACGTGTCGTAAGGCCAAACCGCCGCGGTCGGAGCGGCGGCGATCGCGACGAACCAACATAGAAGGGTAACGTTAAATAACGTCCGCGCCATCGGGCCCCGCTACGGTGTCTTCCATTTCGTCCAGGGATTTAATGAGCACTCTACGCCCCTTGGGCCCTTCGTCGGGGCCGACGATGCCGCGGCGTTCCATGAGGTCGATAAGGCGGCCGGCGCGGGCGAAGCCGACGCGGAAGCGACGCTGCAGCATCGAGACCGACGCCTTTTTTAGCGAGATGACGAGGGCCACGGCGTCGTCGAAGAGCTCGTCTTCGTGCTCGAGGTAGTGTTCGCCCGGCGCTACCGGCTCGTC
>JAZGGY010000174.1:0-6184 GCA_036480675.1 bacterium
AAAAGCGTTGCGAGGTCCCCGCGCGTCAAGTGTACGTGTCGGGCGGAAACGCCCACCTGCGCTTCGAACGTCCGGACGGCGTCGGCTCGCAATCGAGCTAAAACCGCTGAGGTCGCCGCCCGGACCAAAGCCTCTTGATCGTCGGCGGCCATAAACCTTTATCCTGAATTACGCCTTCTTGGCCGGTGGGACTTCCTCCGGCAATATCGACTCTACCGCGTCGTCGGGGCGCGGGATTACATGGACCGAGACAAGTTCGCCGACCTTCGCGGCGGCTGCAGCGCCCGCTTCGGTCGCGGCCTTCACGGCCCCGGTCTCGCCGCGGACCATTACGCTCACGAGGCCGCCGCCAACGCGAACCTTATCCATGAGCCGCACGTTTGCGGCCTTCGTCATCGCGTCCGCCGCTTCGATCGCTGCCACCACGCCGCGGGTCTCGATCATCCCCAGCGCCATCTCCGTCTTAGTAGGCATCCTTGCTCCTTTCGCGTCGAGGTGAAAATAGGTTGCCCACGTTCACCGAATTATTAAGACCTATTAATCCAGTATCTCGCGGAACTGCACCTTTCGAAACCATAAATAAAAAATCATCGCGAAACCTACTACGGCGTAAATAGTATAATAAGCCATATAGGCGGTAAAATCGTAATACCTCGTAAAATCCGCGACCGCGTCCACGCCGAACCGCCGCGCGAGCGGGAAAAACAACAAACCCTGCATCCCCATATACGCCAAGATGCCGCCGACGATGAACCCCAGACGCCGCCCCCAGTCGCGAAAAATCCAAATGCCGACGGCGGCCGCAACCAGAAAAGGGGACCACAGCAGGTCGGTCAAAACGGTCATTCCGGTCAACGCCTGGAATACGGGCGTCCCCTCCAACGGCATGCGGTCCGTAATTACGACTTCCCAAAATACGCTAACCTGATAACCGAATACGAAGACGGCACCCACCACGAAAAGGATCAGACAAAAGATATGCAAATCCAGCGGCCGTCGCCGAAACGCGTTTACCACTCGCCGGACCGCGAGAACCACTTAGCTACCCCCCCTCTCCAATTCGCGCAAAACTTCTTCGACCACCCGCTCGACGAGGTCCGGGCTAACGCCGCCGAAAGGTTTACGGTCGCCCTCCGCCGCACCGGCAGGACTTAATTCCGCCAGCCCCGCCTCGGCTTCGGCGCGGTCCGCGGCTACCCTCTTAATATGTAGGAGGTGCATCGGCGTTATATTGTCGGACGTAATATTCCCGCCGAGCGAACCGCAGCCGAGCGTCAAGGCGGGCGCCAAGTTGGTAGTTAAACCTATGGCCCCCTGCGACGCCGGCGTATTGACGACGACGCGGAACACCGGCTTGCGGAGGCCGAACTCGCGGATGACTTGCTCGTCGCGCGCGTGGATGGCCAGCGTATGGCCCATGCCGCCGTTGGCCAGAACTTCCAGGCAACGTTCGCACCCATTTACCCAATCCGGAACGTCGTACCACGCGAGCACCGGCGAAATCTTTTCCCAGGAAAAAGGTACGTTTCGACCGACGCGGTCCTCGAAGCCTATCAGTATCGTCGCGTCGGCCGGCACGTCGATCCCCGCCATCGCCGCGACGCGCGCCGCGGGTTGGCCCACGACGGCGTTATTGAGTTTACCGTTGTCGTCGAGCAACGCGGCGACGGCGCTTTTCTGTTCGTCGTTTAGGAAAACGCAGCCGGCGCGTTCGAATTCCTGGACCGCGGCGGAGCGAACCGGCGCGTCGCATATCACCGCCTGCTCCGACGAGCAGAACACGCCGTTGTCGAAGGTCTTCGACTCGACGATGCAAGATACGGCGTGGGCGACGTCGGCGCTGCGGTCGACGTACACCGGTACGTTACCCGGGCCGACGCCGTACGCGGGCTTCCCGGAAGAATAGGCCGCCCGCACCATCGCCATCCCCCCGGTCGCGAGTATCAAATCCACGTCGCGATTGCTCATTATCTCGCGCGCGGCTTCGGCCGTGGGTTGGGTCAAACAACCCACGACCCCCTCCGGCGCGCCGGCCGAAACCGCGGCCTGGGCCATCAGGCGCGCCGCCTCCAAGGAGCAGTTGAGCGCCCCCGGGTGCGGCGAAAAGATAACGGCATTGCGCGCCTTCAGCGAGATGAGGGCTTTATAGATGACGGTCGAGGTCGGGTTCGTGACCGGCGTTATGCCGGCTATGACGCCCACGGGAACCGCGATTTGGACGACGCCCCGAGCCCGGTCTTCGGCAATAACGTCGCACGTCTTTAAATCTTTTATGTATAGGTAAACGTCGCGCGCGGCGAAGAGGTTCTTCTGCACCTTATGCTCGACGACGCCGAAGCCGGTTTCCTCCGCCGCCATACGCGCAAGGTCCTCGGCGGCGCCTTCCGCGGCGCAAGCCATAGCCGCGACGACTCGGTCGACCGCGGCCTGGTCGAACGTGGCGAACGCCGCCGCCGCCCGCCTGCCGGCCCTAATCTTGTCGCGCGCCTCCTGAACCGATTCCAGGTCCCGATCCATTTATTTCGCTCCGTCTCTCCCGTCTTTGGAGCTTTCTTCGCCCAAAGCCATATCTACCGCTTCTTCGCGTATGCGTTCCGGGTGGCGTTCGATGTCGGCAGCCGCCTCGAGGTCCGCGCCGATACTATTCGCCGTCTCCCGCCACAGCGCGACCTTCGCCCGGTCGCGTAACACCTCCATGCCGATGCCTTCGGGTTTCAGGTAATCGCCGGCCTCGACGCGGTCCTCCAATTTGATTATAACGTAGAAATCGGCGAGTTTGAAAGGCCCCGCGATTTCTCCCACTTTCAGCTTCGCTACGGCGGGGCGGTACACCGGGCTCGCGTCCTCCAGGCGACGGTAACCCAGGTTCCCCCCTTCCAGCTTCTCCGGCGTGACCGATTTGCTACTCGCGACGCCGACGAAGTCTTCGCCACCCTCAAGGCGCCGCATAACCTCGTCGGCGCTCTCTTTAGAATTTAATAATATGCGCCGCAGCCAGACGCCGGTGGTCCTGGCGCGGTACTTCTCGTCCTTGTTCTCCTCGTACCACTTGAGTGCTTCCTCGTCGCTCACTTCGGCGTACTTTTCGTAGACTTTCAGTTCCCAAAGGCGCTGAATAACTATACCCTTACCGCTATTACTCAAGCGCCACGCGCACTCTTTTTCCTTGTCGACATCCTCCTCGAGAGCCTGTTGGTACAGCACTTCGCTCCGTATCCATTCCTCCATCAGCTCTTCCTTCGTAAGGTGCTGGGGCATCTTAACCTTACGCTGGTCGACGTCGAGGCGGTCGAGGTCGTCGGCCGTAATGACCGCGTCCCCCACGCGGGCGACTACTTCCGATTCGTCGGCCGGGGGCCCGCCCTTACAAGCGAGAAGAATGCTTAACGAAAACGCCAAGGCCACCGAAACTACGATAACTTCTTTTCTCATATTATTCCTTAATGCAACGAACGTTAGCTTCTTCGCGCGTACGGCCGAGGCCGACGCCCGCACAAACCGGTATCATACCCGTCGCGGCGGCCAGCGCCCGGGCGAACTCCGCCAAGGCGACCGGCCGTCCCAAAAGCCCCGCCAACGTCGCCGTCCGTTCATCGTCCCAAAGGCCCAGCCGACGCAATATTTCCGGGGGCGGCGCCGCGGCGACCGAGCCGTGGTGAAGGACCGCGTCTTTGAAACGCCGTTGGGCACACCCGACGACCTTCCGGCCGCGGAAGTGTATGTCGTACGGCGCAAGAGAAGCGAAACACCGGTCGGCCCGCCCGGTAGGCCCGCCACGCCATACCGCGGCCGTTACGCCCATTTCCCCAAGCGCCCCGGCAACCGCGGCGACGATGTCTTCGTAGTTATCGAAGCCCCGGCGCCGCTCGCGCACTACGCAATACGTAAAATCGGCGCCGTGCGGTACCAGGCCGCCGCCGCTGACCCGCGGAACGACCGCCACGCCGTCCCACTTCGGCGCCCTCTGGCCGCGGCCGTACGTCACCGCCGCCTCGCGCCATTCATACAGCCGCCACGTGGGAGGCGCCTCGCCCGCGCGGTACGCCGTCAGCAGCGCTTCGTCGCGGGCCATATTCTCGCGAGCGCCGCCCGGGCCCTCCACCAACAACTCGTAACCGCGCCAATCGGTCACGGGCGTTTTACGCCCCCCTTCTCCTCGGCCATCATTTGGGTCAGTATCGGGTTGCGGGCCGCGGCCGCTTCGTCGAAGCGTCGCACCGGCGCCTTCAAGGGCGCGTCGGCGTACGCATGCGCGTCGGCCGTCAAGTCGGTTACTATTTTCTCGAGCGCCGCGGCGAACTCGTCCAACGTCTCCTTGGTTTCCGTCTCCGTCGGCTCTATCATCAGCGCCTCCGGGACCACCAACGGAAAATACGTCGTCGGCGGGTGGAAACCAACGTCGATCAACGCCTTGTCTATGTCGCCGGCCGAGCCGCGGCCGAACTTAGCCGAGGAGGCCACGAACTCGTGCATGCACGGCGCCGAGCCGGCCACCTCGATAAACCTCGCCACCTTCGCGCGGAGGTAGTTCGCGTTCAGGACCGCGGCTCCGGAAACGTCGCGTAGGCCCGCGGCGCCGAGGTGACGTATATACGCGTACGCTCTCACGAGAACGCCGAAGTTCCCCACGAAAGAACGAATTTGGCCTATGGAGTCCGGCGCGCCGTAATCGAGCCCGTACTTCCCTCTCTTTTTTACGACGCGCGGCACCGGTAGGAAATCCACGAGCTTATCGCAAACGCCGACCGGGCACGCGCCCGGGCCGCCGCCGCCGTGAGGCGTTGAGAAGGTCTTGTGAAGGTTGACGTGGCACACGTCGAACCCCATATCGCCGGGGCGCGCGCGACCCACGACGGCGTTGAGGTTGGCGCCGTCGTAGTATAGCAGGCCGCCGGCGCCATGCACGGCGTCCGCGACCTTCAAGATGTCCGGCTCGAACAACCCCAGCGTATTGGGGTTGGTTATCATCATACCGGCGACGCTCTCGTCGAGCTTGGTTCTGAGATCGTCGAGGTCTATTACGCCGTCCGCGCTCGACGCTACCGCTACGACGTCGAAGCCCGCCATCCTGGCCGAAGCCGGGTTCGTGCCGTGCGCGGAGTCCGGTATCATCATCACGTTGCGCCCGTCGTCGCCCCGTTTGCGGTGGTACGCACGCGTCAGCAACATCCCCACCAATTCGCCGTGGGCGCCCGCCGCCGGCGCGAGCGTGAACGCGCTCATACCGCATATCTCGACGAGGTAGCGCTCGAGCTCGCTGATAAGTTGCAGCGCGCCTTGCACGTCCCGGGCCGGCGCGTACGGGTGAAGCGCGGCGAACCCGGGGAGCGCCGCGGCGTCCTCGTTTACCTTCGGGTTGTACTTCATCGTACACGAGCCGAGCGGATAGAAGCCGGTGTCGACGCCGAAGTTCATCGCGGCAAGCCGCGTGTAGTGCCGCACGACCTCCGACGTGGCTACGTCGCGCATCGGCCCGAAGTCGTCGCGCACGAACTCGTCGGCGTAGAACGCCGCGAGGTCGACCTCGGGGGTATCGGCGGCGCCGGCCTCGAAACCCCGGCCGGGCGGTATTTCGAATACGTTTCGGTATTCGTAGTTCATGAACTGCTCCGCAAAGAACGGTTAGAGCCAGCGGCCGAATGCCGCCTGCGCGAACAGGCCGGCAAGCGGCGGCACGATTAACGTCGAGAGAAACCGCGCGATGGCGAGTTTTGGGCCTACGAGGCCTATCTCGAGCGGGAATCGGGCTACGGCCCAAAGCGACCACGCCGTCACAAACGCCACTACCGTCCCGACGGACGCACCCGATTTATACAGCGACGCGACGATCGGAAAAGACACGAACGGCCCGCCGGGCGTAAAAGCCCCGGCCACGGTCGCGATCATGATTCCCTTGAAGCCGGCGCCGGCGCCGAGCCACTTGACGATTAACTCCCGCGGCACCAGGGCCTGGGTCAGGCCCGCGATTGCGAAAGCGATAACCAAGAGCGGCAGCGTGCTAAGGAAGGTCTTACCGCCGAGGGTAAACCCTTTTTGTAGCGAACCGCCACCCCGCCATATCGCGACTGTTATGAGCGCCGCGAGGATTACCGCCATGGCTATGGTCGCGTTTCTCACTTTATAATGCGGTCTCCGCGCCGGTTACGTTTATTAAACCAACGCGAGTACGTCGCACAACCGGTCG
>JAZGGY010000175.1:0-5643 GCA_036480675.1 bacterium
GACGAATAGCGCCGCTACGGCGGCAACTACCCCCAAACAAACTAAGAATTTCCGCATTGCCGTTCTCCTTGGTTATTAGCTTATGAACGAAAACGTTTAAATATTACCTTGTATATAGGGTAGTATATATAGTATAAGAAAGCAAGCTAAAATTAAACGCAAGTGATAAAACTACGGAACGTTACGTTTGGCGCCGGCCGGTAGGCGCTGGTCCCCTGGGACGGTCTACGCCGGCTTTTCGGCGAGAGGTTGAAAATGGTATTAATATCGATCGTTTTAGCGTACGTCGCTTTGGCCGCGGCGTTGACTGCCGTCTTGGCCATGCTCGCGCGGTTGAGCGGGGCCGCCGCCGGGAAGGGCGGGGCCGCGCTGCTATGGGTTCACCGCGTCGCCGGGTACGTCTTCCTCGCCATAATGATTTTCCTCTTCGCCGGGATGCTGTTCAAGATAGCGGAGCACGGCAAGGAGGTCTCGGCCCGGTTGGCGTGGCACGGCGCCGCGGGGTTCGCCGTCGTCGCGTTTCTGTTCCTCAAATGGGCCGTCGTCCGACCTTTCCGTGGCCTGATGAAGTTCGGGCCGCCGTTGGGCATGGTGGTCTTCGGCCTCGCGTTTTTGGTAATAAATTTAGGCGCCACGATGGAACTCCTGGGAAGGTTACCCCGAGAAACGGTCAAAGAAGAGGAGGCCGTGGCCGAACATCTTGAGCTGCCCCATATGCGGCCCGGCGCCCCCGAGCGCGACCCGCTGCGCGCGGCGCGGTTCGTCTTCGCCGAAAAGTGCGGCAGATGCCACCATCTGCGGCGTCCCCTGGCCAAGCCCCGGACCGAGACGGACTGGCCGCCTTTGCTCGAGCGGATGCGGAGCTACGACCGAAGCTGGATAAGCGACGTTGACGCCGAAGAGATCGAACTTTACCTCGTTAACGATTACGGTCCGGGGAGTAACAAGTAAAACGGTGGAACCGGTAAGGGCGCGACGCCCGAACGGAAACCGCGAGGGGCCGGCGAGTAAATAACGCACACTTACCAGGAGGTGGAGGCAGAAATGGGGAAATTAATTTCGGCGGGCGCGGCGCTGTCGCTTCTCGCTGGCGTCGCCTACGGCCACGGCAACGGCGACGGCTGGCACATGGGCGGCTGGCCCATGATGGGCGGCATGTGGTGCCCCCTCGTTTGGCTCGCGGTGGCGGTCGCTTTAGCCGTCTTGATCGTTCTGGCCGTAAAGTACTTTATGCCGAAAGGACCCGCGGGAAAGGCGGAGAAAAGCAGCCTGGAGATATTGAAAGAACGCTACGCGAAGGGAGAAATATCGAAGGCCGAGTTCGAGGAAATGAAAAAAGACTTAGAGGGGTAGGTCAAGACATCCCTACGGATTAGGAGTCAAGGAAGTTGGCACCAAAAGAACTTGAACACGACGCGGTAATCGTCGGCGCCGGCGGCGCGGGCCTCTTCGCCGCGCTCGAGCTGGGCCGCGCGGGCGTGAAGGCCGCGGTGATTAGCAAACTCTACCCGGTCCGCTCCCACACCGGCGCGGCCCAGGGCGGAATATGCGCCGCCCTCGGCAACCGCGAACCGGACGAGCCGCTGTGGCACATGTTCGACACCGTCAAGGGGAGCGACTACCTCGCCGACCAGGACGCGGTGAAGATAATGTGTGACGAGGCGCCGGGCGTCGTCTTCGACCTCGAGCACATGGGCGTCCCGTTCAACCGTACCGACGACGGCAAAATAGACCAGCGGCCCTTCGGCGGCCACACCCGGAACTTCGGCGAGGCGCCGGTGCGACGAGCCTGCTACGCCGCGGACCGGACCGGCGCCATGATCCTCCACACCCTCTACCAACAGTGCCTGAGGGCGGGAATCGAGTTCTACGACGAGGTCTTCGTAACCGACCTCCTGTTCGACGGCGAGCGCGCCGCGGGCGTCGTCGCCTTCAACCAGCGGGGCGGGGACCTCCACGTGTTCCGCGCCAAGGCCGTGGCGTTGGCGACGGGCGGTTGGGGTCGCGTATTCCGCGTTACGTCAAACGCTCACGCCAGCACGGGCGACGGCGCGGCGTTGGCGCTGCGGGCGGGCCTGCCGCTGCAAGACATGGAGTTCTACCAATTCCATCCCACCGGCTTGCTCGGCCTCGGCATACTCGTCTCGGAGGCGGCGCGCGGCGAAGGCGGCATCCTCCGCAACGACGGCGGCGAGCGCTTTATGGAGAAATACGCGCCGCGTCTGCTCGACCTCGCCCCCCGCGATATGGTGTCGCGCGCCGTCTACCAGGAAATCAAGGCCGGCCGCGGCCTCGGCGGCGCCGACTACGTAGGCTTGGACCTCACCCACTTGGACGCCGAGGTCTTGGATGAGAAGATCCCGGAGATAACGGACTTCGCCCGCGTCTACCTCGGCGTGGAACCCAAGGAAGAGATGATACCGGTCGCGCCCACCGCCCACTACGCCATGGGCGGCGTACCGACTACGGTAACCGGCGAAGTGACGCTCGACGAGGGTGGGACGGTCGCGCCCGGGTTATACGCCGCCGGCGAGGTCGCGTGCGTCTCGGTCCACGGCGCCAATCGCCTGGGGACGAATTCGTTATTGGACATATTGGTCTTCGGCCGTCGGACGGGGCGGGCCATGGCCGCGTTCGCGCGAGAGAACGGCCGGCCGGAGATAGCGCCCGAGGCCGCGGAAGCGACGCGGGAAGCGATAGGCCGGCTTCGGCGTCAAGGCGGCGGCGAGTCGGCCGCGGCAGTAAGGGACGAGATGCAGGCCGCGATGGACGAGGGCGTATCCGTCTTCCGAACGGCGGAGAGCACGGCCCGCGCCGCGACGAAGGTGGAGGAGCTGCTCGCGAGGTACGAGCAGGTACGCGTGAGCGACGGAAGCGGTACTTTCAATACAGAGTTAACGGAAGCGCTGGAGCTCGGCAATTTACTCGCGCTGGCCCGGGTTACCGGGGAGGCGGCCGCTCGCCGGACCGAGAGCCGCGGCGCCCACAGCCGCGAGGACTATCCGGAGCGCGACGACGACCGGTGGTTCAACCATAGCCTCTGTTACTATAAAGAAGGAGGGCTCGAGTTCAAGTCGAAACCCGTGACGGTAACGCGCTTCGAGCCCAAGCCGCGGACGTATTAGAATGACCGAGGCCGTTGAATTCAAGGTTGTGAGGTTCGACCCGGCGGCGGACGCCGAGCCCCGCGAGGTCTCGTACGAAGTGCGGGCCGGCGAGCGCGACCGCGTCCTCGACGGCCTCAACTACGTAAAGTGGCATTTGGACGGAACGCTGGCGTATCGCCGCTCGTGCGCCCACGGCGTTTGCGGCTCGGACGCGGTGGTTATTAACGGGACCGTGGGGCTGGCCTGTAAAAAGCTTATTTGCGACCTGGAGGCGCCTATCGTCGTCGGCGCGTTGGCGACGTTCGCGGTGATTAAGGACCTCGTCGTCGACTTGGAACCTTTTTTCGCGGCCGTGCGGCGGGTGAGGCCGTGGCTCGAGGCCGGCGAGGCCATCCCGGAACGGGAGTTCCTCCAGCCGCCCGCCGAGCTCGAGGCTTTTATGGACGGAACCAAGTGCATACTGTGCGCGTCGTGCGTGGCGGCGTGCCCGGTAGTGCGGCGGGGGACGCCCTACATAGGGCCGGCGGCGGTGGTGCAGGGGCACCGCTTTATTAACGATTCCCGCGACGTCGACGGCGAGACCCGGCTTCGGTTGTTGGCCGCGCCCGACGGCGCTAACGCTTGCGAAAACTTCTTCGAATGTACGAGGGTTTGCCCGCGCGGTATCCTCGTCACCAAGAGGATAAACGAAATCAAAAGTATGTTGGCGGCCGGCGGTTACGTGAAGGGAGACGACGCCGATGGCTAAGTGGAAGTGCAGCGTTTGCGGTTACATTTACGACGAGGCGCGTGAGAAAGTCCCCTTCGCGGAATTGCCGGACGATTGGACCTGTCCGGTGTGCGGCGCGCCCAAGTCCGCCTTCAACCTTATCGAGGGGGCCGGGGAGCGCGAGGTAGCCGAGGGCGAGTTCCCGGGAACCGTCGCCGACCAGATCGTGGCCCAGCTCGCCGCGTACGGCGTGCGCTACGTCTACGGCATACCCGGCGACTCCAACCTGCCGCTGGTAGATGCCATGCGCCGTTCGGAGGACGTGGATTTCGTGCTGGTGCGGCACGAGGAGGCCGCGGCTTTTATGGCCTCCGCGCGCTATAAGATCTTCGACGAGATAGGGGTGTGTCTCTCCATCGCGGGCCCGGGGACGACCAACTTGATAACGGGCCTCTTGGACGCCGCGACCGACCGCTCGCCGGTACTCGCGCTATTGGGGCAGGTAACCGAGATTAGGTTGGGCAGCGAAGCGTTTCAGGAGGTCGACCAGCTCGCGCTCTATCGTCCATTCACCGTATACGCGGAGACGGTCTCGGCGCCCGGGCGGGCCGCCAACGTCGTCAACACGGCCGTGAAGAAGGCCTACGCCGAACATGGCGTGGCGGCGCTGAGCCTCCCCACCGACGTGCTGGCCGCGCCCGCGGCGGGCGGCATATGGACCGGCGACCGCCACGTCTTCCGCAGCCGCGTCGCGCCGACGGAAGAGTCGCTGCGTGCGGTGGCGGACGTTATCGCCCGCGCCCAAAGGCCGCTGGTCTTCGCCGGCTGGGGGGCCCGCTTCGCCGGGGCCGACGTTATCGCCCTCGCCGGGCGGATCGGCGCTTTCGTCGCCACCACGTCCCGCGCCAAAGGCGTCGTGCCCGAAACCCACGAGCTGGCCGTGGGCGTAATGGGCAGCATCGGCGCGCCGTCCGCGGCGCGGGCGGCGCAGGCGTCGGACCTGCTCATAATCCTCGGCTCGGGATTCCGGCAGCGGAACCTTGTCCCGGGGGTCCCCGCCGTCCAGGTGGATTGGAACGCCGCCCGCATCGGCAAGACCTTCGAGGTCGAGGCGGGCGCCGTGGGCGACGTGCGGGAGGCGCTGCCGCGGCTCCTAGACCTCGTGCCGGCGAAGGATATGGACGAGGATTACAAAAAAACCGTCCGCGGGTACCGCGACGAGCACTTGCGCGACGTCGCCGCGCTGCGCGACCAGAAGACGCGACCCGTGCACCCCGGCTTCGTCGTGAGTTGGCTGAACGAGCTAATTCCCAAGGACGCCGTCGTAACCGTCGACGTGGGCGACCACACCTATTGGTTTTACAAGATGTTCGTCGCCGACGGCCAGCGGACGTACCTCTCCGCCAACATGGCCAGTATGGCCTTCGCCCTCCCGGCGGCGTTGGCGGCCTCGCTCCACGAGCGCTCGAGGCCGACGTTCTGCGTTACCGGCGACGGCGGCTTCGGCATGCTCATGGCCGACTTCACGACGGCCGTCCGCGAAAAGCTCCCGATAAAGGTAATACTCTTCAACGACCGTCGATTGAAGAACATAGTGAAGGAGCAGACCATCGCGGGCTTCCCGCGCTACGGCGTCGAGTTCCCCAACCCCAACTTCGCCGAATACGCCGCGTCGGCCGGCGGCCTCGGCGTACGCGTCGACGAGCCGGACGACTTCGCGCCCGCGGTAAAAAAAGCTCTGAAAGAAAAAAGCCGCCCGTCGTTAATCGAAGTGATCGTCGACCCGGCGGCGATGGCCGCGCCGGCGGGCGTCGCGCTGGCGGCGGA
>JAZGGY010000176.1:0-9887 GCA_036480675.1 bacterium
TATCACGTATGGAATTCAAACTATCACCCGGTGGAGAGAGGAAGCGCCGCGCCGCGGCGCTGACGCAAATAGGCATAGATCTCCACGACCGCGGCCGCTTCGACGCCGGCGCCGCCGCTTTCGAGCAGGCGCTCGCGCTCGAGCCGCACCGCGTACGCGCGATAAGGGGCAAAGCCCTCTGCCTTTCCCAGCTCGGAAAGGCCCAAGAAGCGCTTGCGTACGCGGAGAAGGCCGTCGAGCTCGCGCAGTACCCGGGCCTTTCTTACGCCACGCTGGGCCTGGTCCTCCACCGCTTGGGTCGCGGCGAGGAGGCCGAGAAGGCGTTCCAGCTGGGCCTGGAGAACACGCCCGACGACTTCCGCGTTTACTATAACTTCGCCTGTTATTGGGCCGAGGTCGGCGACGAGGAGGAGTGTCGGCGGTACCTGGCGCTGACGCTCGAGCTGGCGCCGGAGTCCTTCGTTCCGCAGCCGCCCAACGACCCGGACATGGCGCGCTACTCGCACAAGAAGTGGTTCGCGGACATGCTGGCCGCCCGCAAACGCCGCGTCGCGGACTGGCAGCCGGCGGAGGTAGGAATACAATAAAAACAGGTTGGACTCGTGGCCCGAGTATAAAGGGCCAAGGTAAAATTAAACGGCGGCCTTGAAGGCCGCCGTTGTTCTTATCCTTATCGATAATTCCTAATCCGTGGCCTCGCTCCAGGTGAAGCCCCACTCGGCCGAGCCTTGCTTCGAGTGCACCGCGATGTAGAACTCGCCGCCGCCCTTGATGCGGACGAGCGCCTGGCCGTCCACGTCCTCTAACCGGACGTTGCCGGTGGGGCGCTCCGCATCGGTGATGTCGACCATGTGCGCGATGCCGGCCACGCCGTCGATGCCGAAGGTGCACAGATATTTACCGTTTCGCGTCACGTCGACGTCGACCTTGGCCTCGGTGAAGGAATTGAACTCTATCTCGATCTCCGCCGCGTCGGTGGTGAAGGAGAAAGTGTCGACGTCGCCGGTGTCGGTCAGGAACCCGGAGTAGCTGTGGATGTAGGCCAGCGCGGCCGGCGCCAAAGCCACCGCTAGCACGACGGCGAAAACCGCCCGAGCTTTCACGTTCGTCATATTGTCCTCCTTTAGTAACTCCGTTCGTTGCGCACTGAAACTCGTACTCATATACCATAAACGCGTACCGATATCAAATAATTAGTGGGCCGAAAAAACGCGGACTTTTCGCCTTGCAATCCCGCCGCAATCTGATATAATTTCCCAACGGGCGAGTTCTCGCCCGTTTTTCTGTGTCCCGCGTCAGCGGAGGTCTCCGATGTCGGTAGTCGCGATGATAGGCGCCCAGTGGGGCGACGAGGGTAAAGGTAAAATTGCGGACGTGCTGTCGCGCGAGGCCGCGGCGATGGCGCGCTTCAACGGCGGCAACAACGCCGGCCACACCGTAGTCGTAGGCGAAACGAAAATAGTCCTGCGGCTGGTGCCGGTGGGAATCCTGCGGCCCGACGTCCGCTGCTACGTAGGCCGCGGCTGCGTCGTGAATCCGGCGTACCTGCTGGAGGAGCTGGGCCGCCTCCGCGACCTTGACGTGAGCGCCGACAACCTGACCGTCGATTGGCACTGCCACCTCATACTGCCCTACCACATAGAACTGGACAAAGCCGGCGACGAAACGTTGGGACGCTGGCGCCTGGGCACGACGGGCCGCGGCATAGGCCCCTGCTACGCCGACAAAGCCGGCCGGCTGGGCCTTCGCCTGGCGGACCTCTTCGACGAGAAACGGCTCGAGGAACGGCTGGGCGCCCTCGCCGACAGGCACGCGCCGACGCTCAAGGCGCTCGGCGTCGACGTGGACGAAAAAGAGGTTCTGGCCGGCCTCAAAGAGGCGGCGCCCAAGCTCGAGCGCTACGCCGGCGACGTCGCCGCGGCGATGCGGGAGGAGGTCGCGAGCGGCGAGAAGGTCCTTTTGGAGGGCGCCCACGGCCTGCTGCTCGACCTCGACCACGGCACGTACCCCTTCGTCACCTCCTCGACGGTGCACCCGGGGGGCGCCGCGACGGGCCTGGGCTTACCCTGCGGCTCCGTCAACCGCGTCCTCGGCGTCGTCAAGGCGTACCAGACGCGCGTGGGCGAAGGGCCCTTCCCGACCGAGCTGGAGGACGAGCTGGGCGAGCGGCTGCGCGAGCGCGGTAACGAATACGGCTCGACGACGGCCAGGCCGCGGCGCTGCGGCTGGCTCGACCTGGTCCTGCTGAGGTACGCCGTCGAGACGACGGGCGTCGCTCTGATAGCGCTGAACAAGCTGGACGTATTGGACGGCGTCGAGCCGGTCAAGGTGTGCGTGGCGTACGAGCTCGACGGCGAACGGCTCGAGCGCGTGCCGGCGCCCTTCGACCATCTCGAAAAGGTCACGCCGGTATACGAGGAGTTGCAGGGCTGGCCGGCCGGCGCGAGCGGCGCCACGTCGTACGCGGCGCTCCCGGCGGCGGCCAAAGAGTACCTCGACTTCATCGAGGACTTCGTCGGCGCGGAGGTGGCGTTCGTCTCCACCGGCCCGAGCCGGGAGGAGGGTTTTATGCGGCGGGAGATATTCCCGTAGGGGCGGGGTTGCAAAAGGTCGCGATTTTTGTTATAAGATAGGCCGTCGCGAGCCGCTAGCTCAGCCCGGTTAGAGCACCGGCCTTTTAAGCCGGGAGTCTTGGGTTCGAATCCCAAGCGGCTCAAATTCCAGAATGAAAAACCGCCCTTGCGGGCGGTTTTTTTACTCTACTTACGCCGTACTTTTTACGACGGCCGCTCAGCTTCGTCTTTATTCAACGCGTTGTAGATCTTCGCCAGCACGGCGCCGTCCCCCAGCACGTTGCCGGGCCGGATATTAACTTCGCGCGCGCCGGCTCCGTCTCTGCCGGTAAACGGCGAAGAACAACCAACCTATAATCGTATGGGAAAGAAGGCCTACGAGGACCATAACCTCGAAGGGCCGATTGACGAGGGCGCCCAGGAATATCGCGAAAAGGCGCACGTCCCTCTTGGCCAAATTACTCAGCACGCCGCCGGGCGGCTGAAGTCGAAACCGGAGGGCGTATTCTTTCTTCGTGTAGCTGGCCAGGACGAAGCCGGTCAAAGCCACCGCGCCCGCCAGCCAGACGAGCGGCCGGGGATGGCCGAGCCAATAGCCGTAGGAAATGCCCATAACGACCGCGACGTCCGCGTAGCGGTCCAGGACCGTATCGAACCAGGCGCCGAAGCGGCTGCCCTGAAACTTGAGCCGGGCGACCTCGCCGTCGCAGCCGTCCAGGACCGAGGCCCATTGGACCAGAAACCCCGCGGCGACCGTCCACCCGTATATACCCAGGCTGAAGAGGAAGGCCCCGCCAAGGCAGCTCAGGAAACTCAAAACGGTAATAGCGTTGGGGGTAAGCGGGGTGGCGGCGAGAAGTTGGGAAATCCGGCGCGAAAGGGGGCGGTTTAAACGGCGCGAGATAATGCCGTCGTCGCCCCGCTTAGCAAGTCCGGCCAGCAGGTGCTTCTTTCCGAGGGAGAGGCTCTCGGGGGTATCCACGTCAAGCCAGAAGCGATCGGCGACGTCAACCGCGCCGACCCTGCCCTCCTCGACCAACCGCCGGACGCCGCCGGAGAGGGACCCGTCCCCGCCGCGCCCGGCCTCCGCCAACGCGTCGAAGAGAAATGGCCGGCAAAGGAAGAGGCCCGTGTCCACCGCGTCGAACGGGGCGAGCCCTTTACCGATGGCCGTGACGCGCCGGCCGTCGAGGCAGACCTTGGTCGCGTCCTTCAGGTCAAAGACCCCGCCGCCGTTCCGGTCGACCGCGAGCAGGCAGCTGTCGCCACCGTTCCCGGCCCTTGTAAGGTCGCGAATGATATCCGGGTCGAAGAGGTGGTCGCACATCACCAGCAGGAAAGGCCCGGCGATATAGCGGGAAACGGCCAGGGCCGAGGTACCGTTCCCCTGGGGCCAATCAGGATTATACACCGCCCGAACCGAGATGTCGTACCGCCGCCCAAGCCCGTTGATATACGGGAGGAGCTTATCCCCATAGCAACCCGTCACTACGTAAAACTCCTCACACCCCGCCTCGCGGCAGGATAGGACCGCCCGCTCCAGAAAGGTAAGCCCCAGAAGCCGCGTGAGAGGTTTCGGCTTTCCGCCGTTCCCCGCCTGCAGGCGACAACCTTCGCCGGCAGCTAAAATTACTACCGGCAAAGCGTAAGTGGCTTCGCGCCTACGCGTGGTTTTATTATTCATGCCGAACGCTTTCGTTCAATTGCTGCATTAGCGCCGCGTGAAGGTCCGGCGTCGCCGCGGCCACGACGGAAAAACGTTCCGTAAGACTTCGAACCGGGGGTAGCGCCTTCCCTTCGCCGTCGGTCACCACGCCGCCGGCCTCGGCTAAGATAAGAGACGGCGCCAGGAAATTCTCCGGCGTAAGGCGCCCGCGCAAATCGAGGTGGGCGTCAAGCGCGCCGCCGGCCACCATAACGAGCGCCCACGTTGCACAACCGAAGGCGCGGACACCTCGCGCCCGCGACAGTACACACGTTAGTTTCTCCCCGACCGCAAAATGGTTCATCTCGCAACTTAACATAGCTTCTTCAAGTAACGTTACGGCGGTGGTTCGAAGGGCGCGGCCGTTGCTACTTGCCCCACGTCCCCGCCGGGCGCGCCACACTTCGCCGGTCAACAAATCCCCCACTAAGGCGAACTGGACCGTATCGACCGCGACCGGCTCCCCCGCCGGGGCAAGCGCCACCGCTACGGCCGAAGGGGCAATACCGCGGGCGAAATTATCCGAACCGTCCACCGGGTCGAGGACCACCGTGAACTCCGGCTCGCCGGCGCCGACCCGCCGGGGCGCGTCCTCCTCCGACAACACTTCAACCGGCCAAGGGAATCGGTCCCCCAGGTAGGCACAAGCGGCCTCGTGGGCCGCGGTGTCGAACGACCTGACGCGGTCCCCTTTGGCGTTGAACTTAACCTCAACGCCCGAACCCGCACCCGCCCTCATAACAGCACGCCTCACCTCGAGGAAAAGGGCCTCGAGATGGGCCAGCGTCGTATCCGTTTGGGACACTACCTCCTCCGACGGAGGCCGATAGGCCACCGGCTAAAGGCTTTCTTGTTTTAGAAGAGACTTATTGGCTTAGTCCGGGCTGTAAGGGCCCTACATCGTTTGGGCCTATACGAACCGCGAAATGCTCGAGCCAGCTAAGCCGCGGGGGGAAAAAAGTATTTACCAAAGTCGTTAATAACCAGCTTGTTACAATAACAGAAAACCCGACCTTTATCAATTATATAATCTCCCCCCATTGATTAAAAAACATCCTCTTCCTTTTTTCGTCGCGCCGTTCCCCCCGGCCAAGCGAGCCGCTAGCTCAGCCCGGTCAGAGCACCGGCCTTTTAAGCCGGGAGTCCCGGGTTCGAATCCCAGGCGGCTCAAATTAAAACCGCCCCTCGGGGCGGCTTTTGGGGTAGGAAAAATACCTTGACAAGGCGGCGGATTTGGGTATATTATTTATTAGGGTATAATAGAAGGAGAGCATGGCCTATTGGGAATCGAACTTGGCCGTCGCGCCGGCGTCGCTGGGCCGGGTGAAGGCGCCGTTCGAATAGGAGGTATATTGTGAAACGCAAAGTTATCTTATGCCTTGTTGGCCTAACCGTACTTGCCGGAGGCGCATGGGGCGGGTTCGTATACTGGGGGCAATGGGGTTCGGTAGGAACCGGCGATGGCCAATTTGGAAGTCCGGAAGGAATCGCGGTCGCGCCGAACGGGAACGTCTACGTTGTTGATAGCGCGTTATCATCGACCCGCGTACAGTATTTCACGTCGGCAGGGTCATTCCTCGGTAAATGGGGAACCCGCGGCGCCGGCAACGGCGCGTTTTCTTACCCCGAGGGTATCGCCGTTTCCCCTACCGGGACAGTCTACGTCGCGGACACCGGGAATGACCGTATCCAGTACTTCATGTCCAACGGATCGTACCTGGGTAAGTGGGGTACGCAAGGCTCCGGTAACGGGCAGTTTCGCTCGCCGATTGGTTTGGTATGCGCGCCCAACGGCCACGTTTGGGTCGTGGACTCGGATAACTGCCGGATCCAATATTTCGACGGTAGCGGCTCGTTCCGTGGGAAGTGGGGATCCCAAGGCTCCGGTAACGGTCAGTTCGACGAGCCGTACGGTATTGCGTTGCATGTCGGTCGGTTCTACGTTAGCGACGAGACGCTAAACCGGATCCAATATTTCACCGCAATTGGGTCGTTCGTCGGTGCGTGGGGGTCGTCGGGCTCAGGGGACGGCGAGTTCAATTCCCCGCATGGAATGGCCGCGGCCGCCAGCGGCATTTTCGTAGCCGATAGGTCCAATAATAGGATCCAGTATTTCTCTTGGGACGGGTCCTTCCGCGGGAAGTGGGGGTCATACGGAACGGGGAACGGCCAGTTCCGGACGCCGAACGATATCGCCCTCTCAGAATCGGGCTATCTAGCGTACGTCGTAGACCGTGGTAACTGCCGCATCCAGTACTTTTTTTACGATACGACGGGGGTGGCGCCCGCCTCCCTCGGCCGCGTGAAGGCGTTGTTTAAATAACTCGCCGCCTAAAGCGAAACCGTCCTTCGGGGCGGTTTTTTTTCGGCGTGCGTTTCGCGGTTTACGACGGCCCGTCGCCATCGCCCTTCTGCAACGCGTTGTAGATCTTCGCCAGCACGGCGCCGTCCATCGCCAGCTCGAAGTGGTCGAGGTCGAAGTAGTAGACCTCGGCTCGAGCGTCCTCGCCGTACGGCCCCACCGCGGAGGGCACGGCCACCATGCCGTCGCCGAAGTCGAGCGGCCCCTCGCCCATATAGTTGTCGTACTTGATGCCGACGATGACGCATACCGGCGGCTTCTTATAACCTTTAGTCTCGGCGTTGCTTCGCCCTTCCTCCAGCCAGGTAACGAAGCCGCTGTTCTCCTTCATCTCGAACAGCGCCGGGCTCCGGTAGTCGCGGCCTTCCTCCTTGAGGTTGCCGAAATTCGGCGTCGCGATGAGGACGAGGTTGGCGACGTCGTAGCGATACCGCAGGCGCCGCATCTCGAAGTCGGACACGTTGTAGAAGCGGTTCCAGGTGTAATCGCGTTTCTCCTTATAGGGGAACTGGTAGTTCTCGCGGCCGGGCTGGCCCGTTTCCACGTAGTAACGGCAAATAAGGCCGCCGGTGCTGTGGCCGATCAGTATGACCTTGTCCTTAATGAACCTTTCCTTGGTCCATTTTATGACGCGGCCGAGGTCGTACGCCTGGTACTCGAGGGGACGGTTGCGCGAGTCGGGGTAAGTATAGGTAACGACGTCGTAGCCCAGGTCGACCAATCCCTGGGCGTGGCCCACGGCGGAGATGTCGCGCTGCTCGGAGTATATGAAGCCGGCGAATACTTCCACCTCGCCGTGTACGCGCCAAAAGTACGCGTCCGACGTGCCCATGCCGTGGACCAAAATTACCGGCGGGCCGCCGTAGTCGGGATGGTCGAAGTACTTGATGCGCAACGGGTAGACGCCGGCGCCGCCGTGGACGCCGAAATTCGTCACGCGGTAGTCGCCGCCGATGCCGGCGAAGAGGCGGTCCTCGGGGGAGGGCAGGTCGCTTTTGGTCCCCATCGCGACCAGCATGAAGATGCCGATGAGCAAAACCGGCAGCGCCGCGGCGTCGCGCAGGACGCCGCCGTTTCCGCTATCCTTCAAGCCCGTCATACTTCCGTCCGCCGGCCGTACAACGGCTTCCCCCGGCCTCCGTAAATAGCCGCGGTCTCGGCGCCGTATTTGTCGGGGGCGTCGTATATCACCAGCGGCCGCATGACGACTATTTCGCGCGCGCCGCCCAAACGCGCCGCGACCAAAACCAGGTTCGCCGCTTCGCCGACGCGCGGTTGCACGAAGCGGAGCCGCTCGACGTTGAACCCCTGGTCGCCGAGGGCCGAAAATATCTCGGCCAGCCGACGCGGCTGGTGGACGAAGTAAAACCGGCCTCTTTTCTTAAGGGTGAAGGCCGCCGCCAGCGCGAGCTCGTCGATTGTCAACGTTAGCTCGTGACGTGCCGCAGCCTTCCCGGCGGACGGACTCAGCCGGCCGGCGCCCTCCTCGTAGAACGGCGGGTTGGCGCACACCACGTCGAAGCGATTGCCGAACATCGGCGGCAGCTGCCGCAAGTCGGCCTCCGCGACCGACACCCAGGCCGACGCCTCGTTGGCGACGACGTTCGCCCGGGCGAGCGCGGCCAAATCCGGTTGAAGCTCTATGCCCGTAACGTCGCGGGCGCCCCGGCAGCGCGCGAGCGCGAGGGCGACGACGCCTCCACCGCACCCCGCGTCCAGGACCCGGTCGTCCGGCTCGAAATCAGCCCACCACGCCAACAGGATAGAGTCCAAGGAGAAGCGGTAGCCTTCGCGCGGCTGCGCCAGCACCAGCCGGCCGCCGAAGAGCTCGCACTTATCCGAGGCTTCGGGTTGCGACGCTTTAATTTTCATCCGCCTTCCCCCCTTCGACGAGGCCCTCCCGGGGAATTAGCTTCGCGGCCAGCTTCTCGTTGAGGAGGCGGTCGTAGACCCCGGCGGGGCGCTCGGGCGGCGCGCCCGGCCGGGAGGCGGCCGCGGTTATGGCGTCGCGCACCTCTTCGGCCGCAACCTCCACGTTCTCGCGGCGCGCCAGCTCGCGCACGACGAAGTAGCGGCTCAGCTCGCGGCGCGCTTCCGCCGTACGCTCGTCGCGGCTCTTGCCGCCCTCCCCCTCGTCGTCCCCCGCCGAAAATTGCTCGACGAAGGCGTCGTCCAGCGGAACGTCGGCGTGAGAGGCGACGTCCTCCACGAAGCGCCGGTAAGCGTTGGCGTACGACATCTCCTCGGCTCGAGCCTCCAGCCGCACCTTCAACTTCGCCCGCAGCCCGTCCAGGTCGTCCTCGCCCAGGTCCTTGGCGAACTCGTCGCCCAGCTCGGGCAGAACCCTCTTCTTGACTTCGGCAACCTCCACCGGCGCGTTGACCTTCTTGCCGGCGTGCCTTTTGGAGGGGTAGTCGGCCGGATACTCGATGGCCAGCGCGAACGTGTCGCCCGGCGCCTTGCCCATCACCTGCCGCGCGAAAGAATCTTCCTCGTCGCGGACGCCGGCCCACACGCCCACCGTAGGCTTGGAAAAACCTTCGGGCGGTTCCTCGTCGAGAAATTTCAGGATAACGAGGTCGCCGTCGAGGCTGCCGCGCTCCTCCACCGGCTCGAGGCGCGCGTTCGCGGCGCGCAGGTTCTCGAGCCCCTTCGCGAGGTCGTCGTCCGTTACCTCGGGCCGGTCGCGCTTCACGACGAACTTGGCGTAATCGGGTAGCGTTATTTCGGGGAAGACGGCCACCTCAGCGGTGAAGGAGATGGGACCTTCCTCGGTCGCGGACGCGACGTCAAAGCGCGGCGAGCCCACGGCGTCGAGGCCGAGCTCAGCGGCGGCGCGCTCGAAGGCCACCGGCACCAACTCGTCCACCACCGTCTGCAGGACGCGGTCGGCGTAGGAACGCTGGAGGATGCGCCGCGGGACCTTCCCCTTCCGAAACCCCCGGACCTTAACGGTGCGGGCGAGTTCGGCGTAGACCTCCACCGCCTTGGCCTGCACCTCCGCGGGCGGTATCTCGACGTCGACGCGAACCGTATTCTTGCCTATTTTCTTCTGTTCAACCATACTTTCCCCGTAAAAAAGATTTGCGAGAGGCGGGATTCGAACCCGCACGGGCTTACCCACTGGAACCTAAATCCAGCGCGTCTGCCAATTCCGCCACTCTCGCGAATTCGGCCGTCAACCTTCCCGGCTTACGGGCCGGATATAATTATATAATAGCTCGAGCGCCGCGGCAACCCGCCCCAG
>JAZGGY010000177.1:0-2111 GCA_036480675.1 bacterium
TGACCCTGGCGCTTCATTATACCTTCGATACGCCCGGGGATAAAATAATTTGGGACGTCGGCCATCAGGCGTACGTACATAAGATAATTACCGGGCGCCGCGACCGCTTCTCTACGTTGAGGCAGAAAGGCGGCATCTCGGGTTTCCCGAAAAGGTCCGAGTCGGAATACGACGCTTACGGCGTCGGGCATGCCAGTACCTCCATATCGGCTGCTCTGGGGATGGCAATAGCCCGGGATCTGAAGGGTGAAGATTATCGGGTAGTGGTCGTTATAGGCGACGGCGCGATGTCCGGCGGGCCGGCTTTCGAGGGTTTGAACGTCGCCGGCCACCGCAACGGAAACGACCTCCTCGTAATATTGAACGACAACGAGATGTCCATATCGCCGTCGGTGGGCGGTATCGCCGATTACCTCGCGCGCGTCATGTTGTTCCCCCCTTACGACAAGTTCCGCTCCGACATGCAGGACCTCGTGAAGTCGATTCCCGCCTGGGGCAATTCGCTCTTCGGCGCGGCCCGCCGCCTGGAGGAGTCGATAAAAAACCTCCTGACGCCCGGGATGTTGTTCGAGCAGCTGGGCTTCCGCTACGTCGGCCCCGTCAAGGGCCACGACATACCCACGCTCGTCCGGACGCTGGAGGGAGTTAAAAAGCTCCACGGCCCGGTGCTGCTCCACGTCCTGACGCAAAAGGGAAAGGGGTACGTCCCCGCCGAGAACGACGCCACGACCTACCACGGCCACCCGCCCTTCGACGTCGCCACCGGCAAGCCGCGCAAAAAGGCCAAGGCCAAGGCCTATACCGAGTTGTTCGCCGAGACGCTGGTGGAGTTGGCGGAGGAGGACGAGAAAATCTTCGCCATCACCGCGGCCATGCCGGAGGGCACCGGCCTGAGCCTGTTCCGCGAGCGGTTTCCGGACCGCTTCGTGGACGTCGGCATCGCCGAGCAGACAGCGGTCCTCCTCGCCGCCGGCCTGGCGTGCGAGGGATTAAGGCCGGTGTGCGCCATCTACTCCACCTTCCTGCAGCGCGCGTACGACCAGGTTAATCACGACGTGTGCCTCCAGAAGTTGCCGGTAACTTTCGCCCTCGACCGCGGCGGCGTCGTGGGCGACGACGGCCCCACCCACCACGGCACCTTCGACCTGGCATATCTGCGCCACCTGCCCCACATGGTCGTCAGCGCCGCCAAAGACGGGGCGGAGCTGGCCCAACTTTTGTACAGCGCTATCTACTACGACCTCGGGCCGTGGGCGGTGCGGTACCCGCGCGGTACGGCCGTCGGCGTCGAGACGGGCGGGGAGCGGCGCGCGCTCGAGCCGGGCACCGCCGAACTGCTCCGCGAGGGCGGCGACGTGTTGTTGCTCCCCGTGGGGCGCGTCGTCTACGGGGCGCTCGAGGCGGCGGAGCTGTTGGCCAAGGACGGCGTCGAGGCGGCGGTCGTGAACGCCCGCTTCGTGAAGCCGCTGGACGAGGGCCTGATGCTGGAGTGGGCCGGCCGGTGCGGCGCCGTCGTTACCGCGGAGGACGGCTGCCTGGCCGGCGGCTTCGGCTCCGCGGTGGCGGAATTGCTGGTCGACCGCGGCTTGGCCGGCGATATAAAACTCGCGCGCCTCGGCTACCCGGACGAGTACGTCGAGCACGGGACGCCCCAGCAGTTGCTGGATAAATACGATCTGAACGCGTCCGGCATGGCGGCCGCGGCCAAGGGTTTGTTGAAGCGACGGTGAACGCGACGTTGGCGAAGCGCAGGTTAGACGAGTTGTTGGTCGCGCGGGACCTGGCCCCGTCGAAGGCGAAGGCTGCCGGCCTGATACTGGCCGGGAAGGTAACGGTGGGAGGGCGGGGGGAGGCGACGGCCGGGACGGCCGTCGACGAGGGGGCCGAGGTCGCGGTCGCGGCGGGGCCGCGCTACGCGTCGCGCGGCGGCGAGAAGCTGGCATTAGCGCTGGAGCGTTTCGGCGTCGACGTCGAGGGTAGTGTGTGTTTGGACGTTGGCGCGTCCACGGGGGGTTTCACCTCCTGTCTGCTTGCGCGGGGGGCGGGACACGTCCACGCCGTCGATGTGGGGCGGGGCCTGCTGGCTTGGTCGTTGCGCAACGACCCGCGCG
>JAZGGY010000178.1:0-6175 GCA_036480675.1 bacterium
AGGGACCTCAGCGTGTTGGAGAGATAAGTGTTCATGCGGCCGCGGGGGTCGCCGGCGTTGGGATACACCGTGTCCTCGGCCCACATGGCCGTGGCCTCGAGGTACCAACTGGGCGTCGCGACGTCGATCATAAACTCGGTGACATGCATATACTCGTGCGCCGAGATGACGGGCTCGCCGAAGCCGCCGCCCGGCGGCGCGGAGTAGCTATTACGCATGTTCATGTAGCCGGAAAAGTCGTCGCGGTACGTCCCCGGGAACGATTGGTCGCCGTACGCGACGCCGCCCACGCCGCCGCTCAGCTGCCCCAGGTACGCGTCCCAGCGGTCGTCCCCGCCGAAGTCGGTCCCCTCGCTCGGCCACTCCAGCTCCGCGTAGCGGTCCTTGAGCGGGAAGTATTTCTGGTCTTCCGGGTCGGGATGGTAATACCACTTATCCAGGCTGTACTGCCCGAAAGCCTTCTCGAAGTCGACACCTAATTTCTCGACGCAGTCGGGAATACCGTTTTCGTTGGGGTCCGACGGGTCCGTAAGTCTGTTGGGCCCCTCTAAGACGTAGTGGAGTTTGAAATTACCCTCGGGGGTATCGTAAGTGTAGACCGCAATGCCGCCGTAACTGGAGTCGCCCCACATGCACCTCCGGTACCTTCGGAATAAGTTGTCTTGCGTATTTCCAAAGCCGCAAACTTCCTGTAGTTTGACCTTAACCGCCGGGTCCATATGCGGCCAGCGCTGCCATATCTCCGTTACGACCGGCGTTCCGCAGGACCAAGGCTGAGGCGCGTACCACTCGCCGCGGTACGCTGCCGGGAGTTCTTCCCGGTAATACTCGTAGAGCGCCATGAACTTGTACATGAGCGCTTCGTCGCGGCTTAACCGTCCGGCTTTCTCCGCAGCGTCTATCTTATAAACGGTCGTTTCCTCTGTAGCGCAAGGCCAATCGGCGAATGCCGCCGAGGCGAATAGCGCCACGCCGATGCCGGTCACGAGGAACCTTTTAACCATGTTCTCCTTCTTTCGTTTATCGGGCCGTAGACGGCCGCGAGTCCTGCGACGTTAATTGCTAGTAAATGACTACGACGCGGTAGTAATAAGATTCGTATTCCCTCGTATTTATCTTAACCTCGCCTTCGGAAAGGGTAACCTCGTTGAGCATGCGCCATTGATTGCTCCTATTACGCCCGCTACCGTATACGAGGACCATAGCCATCTCGCCGCCGCCGCCGCCCTCCTGGCCCACGTTGAGGACGGGGACTTTGATAACGCCGCCCGCGGCGGTAACGTTCGCTTCGGTAGCCTCATAGACGATACGTTGTATGCTCGAGCTATAGACTTCGTCGCCGCAACCTACGAAATAGCCTACCAGGAACGCGCCGACCACCACCGTAACTAAATAAGCCTTCTTCATATTCGCCCACTCCTTAAATTCGCGTCAACGCTAATTTTAATAGTTGCATACGAACACGTCAAGTTATTTCGCCGCGGCTACGGGGCGTACGACGCGACGAAATTGCGGATTGTTTCCGGGTAATGCCCCCCGCCCCGGCTCGAAGCGCCTATTATCGCCGCCGCGTTTACGCCGTAGCTGGCGAGCAACGGACCGGCCCGCGATATGCTCGAGACCGCCTCTTCAATCGTAACTTCGGGATGGAATTGGAGGCCGACCGCCGGCAGCTCGTCGTGGCATACGGCGTGGACCCGGCAACTTTCCGAGGAAGCCAGAACGCGCCAAGCCTCGGGGACGCCGACCACTTCGTCGAAATGGAAATTATAAGGCCGGATAGTAGACGGTACGCCGGCGAATACCTCGTGGGCCGATAGCTCCACGGTAGGCCAACCGACCTCCGGGACCGCGCGCCGCGCCAACGCGTCCTTGCCGTACAAGGCGCGGAATATCAGCTGGTGGCCGAAACATACGCCCAACAACGGCACGCCTCTTTCCATTACGTTCCGTACGAAGGAAAATTGGTTGTCGAGCCAAGCGGCGTCTTCGAATACGGATCGCTCCGAGCCGGAGAGTATTACCGCGCGCCATACGACGTCGCGCGCGTCCAAGTCCTCTCTAAATACCACCGTCGCGGGGGCAAACCCCTCCAGGCAATCAACGAACCAGCCCCCGGCCCGCCGATGGTCGGAGTTGTCTACGATCAAAAGCCGTTCGCTCGTCGCCGCCATTCGCCCAGCCTAACCCTTACGAAAAGGGGCAGGGATATTCCCTGCCCCTGCAACGTTTCACGGATGGTAGACGCGGGTTAGGAGGGGTCCAAGTTGATCAAACGCTCGATCTCGGCCGTGGTCTCTTTCCAGTTCTTGAATTTGTAGTTCGTCGACTCTTTAAGCTTCCCGCGCATCCTGTTTATCGCCCACACGCAATCACTGGCTTCGCCCAGGCCGTAATAATCGAGCGCCAGGACTATGTACAAGTCGTAGCCCGTAATGGTCGGTTCTTCTTCCTTACCAACCGCCTGTTCGAATTCGAAGTTGGCGCCGTTCAGGTTTTTTATCATATATCGGCCGCGCGCGGCGGACAGCTTATACTCGTCTATCGCTTCGTACGCCGTCGTCGCACCCATATATATGACTTGCTTGACCTGTTCTGTGGTTCCGGCCTGCTCGCTCACCATGACGGCGTCTTCAAAGACGTTGGCGGCGTCAATCATATCCTGCATCCGGATATAAGTCCAACCCAGGCCGCCGTGAGCTTCGGCATAATAGGGGTCCACCTTAAGCGCGTTCCCGAACGCCGTCACGGCGCCGTCGTAGTCGGCCGCGCGCCAATTAGCCCAGCCTTCGGCCGTCCATTGCGCCTGCGACCAGAGATCGAAGCCTTCGTCGTCATCGCATCCGAAGCTGAGGATTATCGCCGCGGCCGCAACCAAAAGCAGAAGTTTTTTCGCCATTTATCTATCCTCCTGGGGAGTTATTTCGCTTAACCTCGTTCGCTCCTCTTCGGTTTACGTTCGCCCGCGGCTTAGCGAGCTATCACCATCTTCTTGGTAGCGACGTCGGAACCGGCACTCAGGCGGTACAGGTACACGCCCGCCGGCAACGGCTTGCCGCCGTCGTCCGTCAGGCCGTACCGCTCCTCGTGAACGCCCGCGCTTCGCACGTCGCGCGCTACCGTCGCCACGCGGCGGCCGCTCAGGTCGTACACCACCAGCTCCACTTCAGCCCGAGCCGGTAGCGCGAACTTGATAACCGTACCGTCACGCGCCGGGTTCGGGTAGTTCTGGAACAGGCCGAACGACATCGGCTTGCCCGAGGGCGGCGTCGTGTTCTTCTTCTCGCCGTATCCCAAAACGAACTTGCCGAGGCGGTCCGCCACAGCTACTACGCGGCGGTTGCGCTTATCTATCGTCCCGGCGAGGTCTTCCCAGCTCGAGCCGGTCCAGCGGTAGACGGAGAGGTAATCCTCGCGCGAGACTTCCAAACCCTCGTACGATAACGCTACTTCAGCCGGTTTGGCGAGGCGAGCCCAACCAGGGTTGAACTCGTACGCCGGTCCTACCGTCTCGACTGTCGGCTCTTCGCCGACGGGGGCGGCCGCGGCCGCTACGGCGGCGACCTTCTTCTCCTCGCTCGGGGCTATCAGGAACAACGTCGGTTTGTTAACCGTGCCCGCGGGGAGTTTAAGCGACGCCGTCTCGCTGCCGACGGTACCGCCGCCCATAGCCAAGAAACCAGCACTGAAATCTTTATCGCCCGAGACGATGTTGCCGCCCAAGTCCGCGGCGCGCCATTTCAGCGTGCCGGTGCCCTTGTCGCCGATATCCAGAATGAACTTGCCCTTGAAGTTCATATTACCCTTGGCGGCCGTTACGGGAACGATTTCGCCGCGCTTCTTGCCGCTGTTCGAAGTGAAATAAACCTCGGCCTCGGCTTTCCCGAAGACCTCCTCGTCGGCGCCTATCAACACCTCGATGAAATCGGGGTTGGCTTGCATTATGCCGATGCCGGAAGCTATCGCCGGCGGGCGGGTATCGGTGGCTTGGATGTACGAATATTCAAACGGCAGATCGTCTCCGTCGAAAGAGACGTTGCTGAATATCGCGACGATGGCCTGGTACTGTCCCGGGTTGCGGATCTGAATTATCCCCTTATCTTCCGGCGTAAACATCGGCGTAGGTTGCCCGGCCGTGCCGTTGAGGTCGGTCCACGTCGAGCCGTTCTTCGTCACGTAGATGGCGCCGCCCCAATCTTTGCTGTCCAGCGGATTACCCTCGTCGCCGGCAAACGTAATGAGAGCGCGCGCCCAGCCGGGCGGGTTGTTGAACCGGTAGAAGCCGTGGCCGAGGTGATTCATGGTCGCCGGCGGCTTGTACTTCACCAGCGGTAACTCGCCCCCGCTCCACGTATTCTGGGGCGTGACCGTCGTGAATTTGTACTTGTAGTGTTTACCGTCGTAGCGGTCGCCGGTAAGCCAGTTCCACGTCGTCCAATATTCGAACGTGTCCTTGAATATGCGACCGTCGAGGTACTGGTATTTCGGACGGTGTAGCTGGACCAGGTACCCCATCGCCTCTTTGCTCTCGCGGTTGACGGTGGGGTCATCGGTGTACCACTCGTCGCCCTTGGCCAATGCCCGCCAAACGTTGCGGATCAGGGCGCCGTCGTGCTCATCCTTGAGCGGGTCCCAATCGGGCGGTATCCAGTAACGCTTTTCCCAGTCGTTGAGGAAGTAGTTGATGATAACGCATATGTATCCGTTATCGTTAATAGGACCGTCGATGGGTTGCAGCGTATTGCTCAAGAAGCCATTTGCCCGGCCTTGGGCACCCGGGTTGCCCGGGTAGACCTCTTCCTGACCCCAGGTTGCCGACGCTTCGAAGTACCACCGCGGCGTGGACGTCGGCGACGACTCTGCGACGTCTATCATGTACTGGACGCCGTGGGTCGATTCGTGGGCGACGGTAACCTTTTCTCCGACCGGGTCGTACGAGCGCTGGTCCATGAAGTACGGCGTGCGGTCGTCGCGGTAGGTCTCAGGAAACTCGAACGGGTCCCCGGTCGTCATACCGATAACGCCGCCGCTGAATTGACCTAAATAGGCGTCCCAGCGGGCGTTGCCGCCGTAGTCCCACTCTTCGTCGGGCGGGTACGGGGGCTCAAGATCCGGATAATAATCCTTGAGCGGTAGATAGCCGTCCCTTCCGGCCGGGTGGTGGAACCATCCATTCGCGTTCCAAACCTTCCATGAATTCTCGTAATCCCGGGCGTAGTTCTCGATCATGTCGGGAACGCCGTTCTGGTTGACGTCGTCCTTATTGAGAATGGCGTTGGGGCCTTCCTCGACCCAGTGGATGCGGAAGTTGGTGCCGCCGTCCTTCTCTTGCGAATCGTAGTGGTAGACGGTGAAGCCGCCGTAATTGGCGTAGGTGCTGAAGCCCGGGAGGGGCCGGTACCTGGTCCCGCCGTCGCTCGGCGTCGGTTCAAACAAAACGCCGCATACCTCGGTAATCTTATTTTTAATCGCGGACCTCATACGAGGCCAGCGGGCCATAAGCTCGAGGTATACCGGCGTACCGCACACCGGGTCTTCGGCGTAGTACTCGGCGTGGTACCTCGCCGGCACTTGCTCCAGGCCGGGAGGCGAAAGCGCCAAGAACCGATACATCAACGCCGTATCGTAATCGATCTCGCCCCGCGTCAACGCCGAGTTAATTTTGTATAGAATGGTATCTTCCCTGTCGGCCAGCGAGCCCGCCGTAGCGCCGGTGGCGCCGACGAACAAGGCCGCTACAGCCAACGTTAAAATGATCTTCCTCACTGCATCATCCCCTTTGTAGAGGTATTAACTCCTCTCCGGCTTCTTGCCGGGAATAAACTTTCCTAATTTGAATAACGATTACCATAACGCCCTTACGGTGTCAAGCTATTTTTAGACAGCCGCGCGCCGCCCCGCAGCCGTTAATCTACCCGCTCGTCCGCCTTCTCCCGGACGCGCGCAAGTTCGGCAAGGCGGTTCTCTATCTCAGCCAACCCACTTTGGAAACGCACCCGTTCGTCCTCGTTTCCGATACCGCTTAAGTTTATACGTATATTGTAACTCGCGGCTCGAGCCGACGCCTCAAGACATAACGCGCCGCAAGCAACGTCCGAAACAGCGCTCCTCGAGCCGAACTCGGCCAAAGCCACCCCCGCTTCCAGGGCCGCGAGCGCCTTGCGAGCCGTCTCCA
>JAZGGY010000179.1:0-5907 GCA_036480675.1 bacterium
GGCCCCCAGTAATACCCCCAGGTAAATCCCGGAGCATCGCGCGCACGCCGGCATAGCGACGCCCGCTGCGACGAGGCAGCGGGCCGGCAGCTGGTGACATATCTCGCCCAGCAGCTCTCCGGTCACCATATCGGCAGCGCTTCGTTGACCGCGCGGCGCAGGTCGCGCGCCGCATCCCGCGCCGCCTCTTGCCAACTCATCCCTTCGCGCTCTCGCCAGGCGTACGCCACGCCCCGGCTCGAGGAGATCAACGCGCCCAGGCCGCGGGTATCGAACGCCGGTCCCAATAGCCCGACGTCGGCGCCCTGGGCCCCCACGCCCGGCATCAGGAAAAATTGCTGCGGCATGAGCTCGCGCAGCCGCGCCACGACGTCGGGGTAGGTCGCGCCCACGACGGCGCCCGCGGCCGAGTATCCGCTCTCGCCGACGAGGCGTCGCCCCTCCGCCGCCGTCATTTCCGCGACGCGGTGGTACACCGGCCGGCCGTCCTCCATCCGGACGTCCTGCACGTCCGTCGTGGAGGGGTTGGAGCTCTTCACGACGACGAAGTAGCCTTTGCCGTGTTCGCCGGCGCATACGCTGAACGGCGCCAGGCCGTCGGCCCCGAGGTAAGGCGCGAGCGTGACGGCGTCTGCCTCCAGCGGCGCCCCCGGCGTCAGGTACGCCTCGCAGTACGCCTGCATCGTGTGGCCCACGTCGCCTCGCTTGCAATCGAGGATCGCGATCAGGCCGGCTTTCCGCGCCGCGGCCAGGTGCCGGGCCAGGACCTCGTACCCCGCCGGGCCGAGGCGTTCGTAGAACGCGGCCTGAAATTTGAAGGCCGCCGCTACTTCGTGCACGGCCTCGATTAATTCTTCGCCGAATATCGCGACTGCTCCGGCGGCCGCTTCTAAATCCGAGTCATCGCGTAAACGTTTTAGTTGGTATATATCGTTAATTTCCGGCGGGAGATGTTCTATCGCCGGGTCGCACCCCACGCATATCCGGCTCTTTATCCGGACTATGCGTTCGACCAGGCGGTCGGCGAAGTGAGCGAGCGTTATCATTCGTTATAAAGTTTGATTTGGTCGGCGAGTGATTTTATTTTTTCTTTAATACATAACCTGTTTTCGGAGAAGTTCTTGGGACTTAATAAGCGCGCGATTTTTTCTGCTTTCGCCCCTTTTTTTGATAAATAAGTCGAAGATTTCGGTACCGCCCCTTCTCCTTCAATGCGCCCTAGCTTATCATAGTCGCCGTACTCCTCTATTTCCTTGAATACTTCTTTGATTACACTTTCCGGTATATAGTTTTCCATTTCGCGGCCTTTAGTAACCCAAACCATATAACCTGCAGTTTTGCATTCATCTATTATACGGCTTTTAACCGCTTTATTTATTTCGGGTAATTCTTTCCCTTCAGTTGCTTCCTCGTTCGAAAGGTCACTATCCATTACTACAATAACGTTGCGGCTAATGCTTAAAATGTTTAGAAGGTCGGATAAAGCTTCTCCCTTCCCTTCTGCATCATCGGCGAGCGTCATATGGTATAGAGAAGAACCGCCGTAGAAAGCGAAAGTATAATGGATATCCTCGATGAAGCCGTATCCTCCGTTTTCAGGAAGACTATCATCGAGTAATTCAAACCAACGGTTAATATAAAACCGGTCCGTAGGGCCCTCGACCCATATTATGCAATTACTCAATAAAAGCTCGCTGGGCTTATTACCTAAGGACCTTATAGTTTCGTATAAAACTTTATCGGTTGTGCACGGGGTAGCGTAAGATTGGCCATTTTTGTGTACTACGGAAATAACGTTTCGGTTTCCGAATAAAGGATCTAGGAAAATATTGGAATGAGTCGTAATTAGGTATTGGTTGTTATTGGTTTTCGCGTTTTCTATCGTTAATTCTAAAAACTTTCTAATTAAGTCTGGATGCAAGTGAGCTTCGGGTTCTTCTATCGCTATGACCGCGTTATTCAAATGTGAGAAGTCAATCGCTAATACTATAAGCTCGCGGATACCGGACCCTAAGGAATAAACTTCTCTTCCCTTATCGAAGTCAGGAGTATGTAGGAATATTTTAGTTTTTTCTTGATTTACGGAGAGATGTATTTCGTCTTTGGGTATATTTATTAAAGTCCCGATAAAATATCTAATATCCCCGTAGCGGTTCGCGTAGGCGTCTCGTTCATCGTCAGGCGGACTTACTAATCTATCCACCCACCACACTGCACCTTCGCCACCTCTAGTATAGCTATCTCCGGCTGTTATCCTCCGCATATCGGGTACAACGACTATTTGATTTGAGAATTTATCAAAAAGGTCTTTCTTAAAGTAATCTATCATCGGTTCTACATTAAGTAATTTCCCCCCTCTTATTTCCTCAATCTCAGGTTGTATTTGTTGACGTAACGCTTTTTCGTCAATGCCGGTTTTTTCGGGGGTACTCGAGAAACTTATTTGGAGGCTTAATAATTTCTCTTTTTCTTTTAGTTCGGTAGATATATTTTTTAAATTATCGTATACGCCCGCTTTATAAAAATATTCGATATTATATGAGGTCTCTAAATTGTATTGAATTTCAATTTCAGCGCCTGTCCCTACTTTATCGAATAGGTCTTCCGAACCGAAATGGACTGTTGGTATACCTAACGTACCATTTTTGGTGGTAGTTATCTTAAAACATTCTTTAAATTTCTCGAACGCTCTAATCAAATTAGATTTCCCGGAGTTATTTACCCCGATAATTATGTTAACTCCTTTTCCTATTTCGATCGTTCCTCCAGGAAAGCTACGGAAATTCTTTAAACCAACCGAGACGAATTTCAACTTCACATCCATATTCGCTATTGGCCTACTTTTATTTAGGATATCTTTCGATAGCCGTTTTTATCTCGTTTGGCGTCGCGGTGGCGGTGCCCACCTTGGCGACGACGACGGAGGCGGCGAAGTTGGCGAGCTGGGCTGCGGCGAGGTGGCTTCCCCCCGCCGCCAACGCCGCCGCGAAGGTCGCGGCCACGGTGTCGCCCGCGCCCACTACGTCGAAGACCTCGCGCGCCCGCGTCGGGATATGGGTCGTCGAGCCGTCCGCGGCGAACAGGGCCATACCCCTCTCGCCCCACGTTATGAGTACCGAGTCGGCGCCGAGGGTCTCCAGCAGCGCGGCGCCGGTGCGCTGAAGCTCGGCGTCGTCGCGCTCGCGGATGCCGGCCGCGGCCGCGGCTTCGTGATGGTTGGGCGTAACGGAGGTTACGTTTTTATATAGGCCGAAGTGATTTTCCTTGGGGTCGACGCATACCACCTTGCCGGCGTCGCGGACTCGCGCTATGACTTCCGCGGCGACGCGCGCCGTTATCGTTCCCTTGCCGTAGTCGGAGAGGATGACGCCGTGGGCGCGCTCGAGAGCGTCGGCGAAATACGCCAGGAGCTCGTCTTCCAGCTCGGCCGGTACGTCGCCGTCGACCTCGCGGTCCAGCCGGACGAGCTGCTGCTGCCGCGCGATGACGCGGCCTTTCCACGTCGTGGGGCGGCCGGCGGCGACGACCAGCCCTCGGACGTCGACCGCGCCTTCCTTTAGCGTGCGGCGCAGCTCCCGGCCGTTATCGTCGTCGCCCACGACTGCCGCCAGTTCCGCGGTCGCGCCCAGCGCCCGGACGTTGACCGCGGTGTTGGCCGCGCCGCCGGGGCGTAAAACGTCGCGCTCCACGCGGACCACCGGCACCGGCGCCTCGGGCGAGAGTCGCGCCGCGGAGCCGAAGACGTAGTGGTCGAGCATGGCGTCGCCGATTACGAGGAGGCGTACGGAGGCGACGCGCTCGAGGAGCTCGAGGAGTGCCGCCGGTTCCGGCATGACGTTATCAGCGCGCTCCACTGAAGACGAGCTCCTCCACCAGCGCTGCCCATACGTGGCCCATAATGGCGTGCAGTTCCTGGATGCGTTGAGGGTTGTTGGAGGGGATTATGATTTGGACGTCGGCGTGGCGCGCCGCCTCGCCGCCGTCGCCCCCCAGGAAGGCCGCCGTGAAGATGCGGCGTTCGCGCGCCGTCTCCAACGCCCGGACGATGTTGGGCGAGTTTCCGCTGGTGGAGAGCGCGACGACGAGGTCGTTTACGTTGCACAGCGCCTGTATCTGGCGCGCGAAGACCTCGGCGTACCCGTAGTCGTTGGCGGCGGCGGTCATCACGGAGGCGTCGGTGGTGAGCGCGAGGGCCGGCAGCGCGGCCCGCTCGTAATTCAATTTTACGACGAACTCGCCGGCGATGTGCTGCGCGTCCGCGGCCGAGCCGCCGTTGCCCATCAGGAGGACCTTGCCGCCCACCACGACCCGCGAGGCCGTCTCCTCGGCGAGTTTCACCAGGTATTTATCTACGACGGGCAGCGAGCGGGTAGCGAGGTCGGCGGCCTCGCGGAACTGCTCGTGGACCTTTTCGATTAGCGTCATAAGGCATCATCGCCCGTTCTATTGAACGCGGGTGAACGAGAAGCGCGTCGGTTCGTTTTCTAGTTGCCAATCGTATATGCGGCATTCGGCGGGACGCGCCGGGCCGCCTGCCGCTACCAGCACCGGCGTTACGGTGGGGCGCGGTGAGCTGAGGCCCAACCCCCGGGCCAACCCCTCGCGCCGGCCGCGCGCCCATATCTCGTAGCGCAGGATGTCGCGCCGGGCCTCGGCGTCCCGCCGGCCGCGTTTGAGTTCGATTACGTACAGCGCCGCCGGCGAGGCGTAGACCAGGTCGATGCGGTTGCCGCGGTCGTCGATGCGGAGTTGGTTGAACGCCGGCCGGGCGGCCAGGTCGGCCGCGAGCGACGTCTCCTCCCGGGCGAGGACGAACTCCAGCAGCGACTCGCCGAGCCGTTCGTATTGCAATATATGTTTCAGGTTGTCGCCGCGCACCGGTACGCGCCGCTCGAGCGGGTAGGGGCGCGGCCGCGGCAAAAACGGCATCGCCAGTTGGCGCGGCGCCGCGAGCAGCGCCTCCGCCACGCGCGCGCCCTCCGCCGGCAGGAAGGTGTAGACGCTGCGTTTGACGAAGTCCGCCGGCACGAGCTCGACCCCTAACGCCCCGGCCAGTTCGTAGAGCTGTGATACCGATATGCGGCTTACTTCCGGGCCGGCCTCGAGCCGCACCACGAACCGGAACTTCTCCCGCTTCGACCCGGGCGCCGCCGCCTCCCACACCGGCGCCGGCACCGTCGGCCCCAGGTACCGCACCGGTCCCCGGCAGGCGTACGGGCCGTACAGCGCCCCTGCCACCCGCTGGTAGAGGTACGCCGTGTCGCCGTCGCTCACCTGGGCGAGTTGGTTCACCGACGACGGCCGCACGCCGTAGAGCGCCGCCTCGTGGCACCTCGGGAAGTGGTCCTTCGTTATGAAGACGTGGAGCATTGAGCTTGTTTATAAAAGTTTCCGCGTAGGCGGCGTTTCTGTCCTTACTCCAGGGCGAACGCCCGCACCGCGGCCGAGAGGAGCGGCACCATTATCTCGTGGTGGCCCGTCAGGGCAAACGCCTCGCCGCTGCCGGCGGTGGGCCGCGCCAGTACGTTTTGCCGCGGCCGGTAGTGTTGTATCATATCCAGGTTGGCCGTGGTGAAATTTTCCACCGGCGGCTCGACGTTCCGGACCAGGTTGAGCGCCTTGACGAAGACTTCCGGCAAGAGCACCGCCGAGCCCACGTTGACGAAGACGCCGCCGCCGTCGAGCGATTTTAGCGCCGACGCCAGCCGCCGGAAATCGGCCAGGCCCGCTTTACCCCACGCCCCGCCGTCCGCCGCCGGGTGCTGGTGAACGACGTCCGCGCCCAGCGCGACGTGAAGGGTAACGGGTACGCCCGCCGCCGCGGCCGCGGCCAGTACGCTCGCGTCGGCGTGCTCGCCGCGCTCGGCGACGGCCCGGCCCGCGAGGAGCGCCGGCGGCTCGCCCCGT
>JAZGGY010000180.1:0-3484 GCA_036480675.1 bacterium
GTTGCGACGGAAGGCCCTGTAATCCTATCGAGGACCTTGACCCGGGGCCTGCAGGACACCCTCGCCGGCGGGTACGACGTCGTCGCGGGAACGCAGATGGCGCTCCGGGCACTCGACTACGCGGACGTCACGTTCGCCGCCCTCGCCAACGCCGACACCGCCATGAACCTCCCCGACTTCCGCGCCTCCGAGCGGACGTACCGCACCATACGGCGGATGCTGCAGCCTTCGGCCGCGAGCCGTCGCGTTCTAATACAGACCTTCCACCCGGGCCATTACGCCGTCGCGGCCGCCGCGGCCGACGATTACGAGGCGTTCGCCGAACGCGAACTCGCTTTCCGACGCCGGCTCGAGCTCCCGCCGTATACGCACCTTGTCAACGTCGTCGTGGTCGAGCGCAAGGCGGCCGTAAGCGCGAAGGCCGACGAAATCGCCGCGCGACTTCGGGAAATGTTCGTCCCTCCGGCGACGGTCCTGGGCCCGGTGCCGGCGCCCGTGGCCCGCGCCCGGGGCGAACGCCGCTGGCAAATATTGGTAAAAGCGGAGTTGGGGGAAATAGAAAGCGCGGCCGGGGAACTCGCCGCGCTGGTGCGACGCAAGGGCCCGACGACGGTTAAGGTCGACGTCGACCCCTACGAGCTGTTCTGAGAGCCCTTAGCGGAGCAACGCTTTGACGTTCCCCAGGGAAGTAGGCGCTACCGGCACGCCGCTGAACGTTATGCGCAGGCGGTCCGTCTTGGGGGAGACCTGGCCTTCGGTCGCGTTGTACTCTTTATGTATGAGGAGCCGGTTCGAGCCGGCGACGTATCCCCACACCTCGATCTTCGTCGTGAGCGTCTGGTTGCGCCACCGGACCTCGACGATTAAATTGTCGCGATTGTTGTAGACGAACGACTTGGTACACGCTACGCCGAACCACTCGTCCTTCTTGGCGTTGATCGTGCAAGGGTTTAACGCAGCGACCAGCGTCGGCGTGTTGCCGTCGTAATTTCGACTGAAGTTCGTCGTAAGCTCCGAGAGCGGCGTATGGCAGAGCTTCATCTCAAATTCGTAAAAGTAGCCCGCGGCGTACGTGCCGTACGATTCGTAATCGACGCGCGTAATCGGGCCGGCGAAATTCAATTCACTTTTGAGGACCAACACCTGGACCCGGTACTGCGGCCCTCAAGTACCGCAAAACGGGATGTTTAAATTGAACTCCTTCTTGCCGACGACCACCTCGCCGCCGAACGCCGCGGCGGAAAGTGCAACGGCCGCGGCCAAGGCCAATACCTTTTTCATAGTTCCGCCTCCTTTATATTTTACGCTAACTATATTATTATATAACTAATTCGCGCTCCGTAAAAGGAAAAAAAGCTAAAGCTGAGGTCAGACCGCCCGGGTCGAAAGCGGGAAGCAGCCGTAAATGAAACGCGCGATACCAGCCTTCGTCATCCTATTATCCGTGGCCGGCGTTACGCCCGGCCAGCTAACGGCGTCGCGGGGCGAGATCACCGTCTTCGTCGAGGGTTTCCGGAGCGAGGCCGGCGAAGCTCGCGTCGCCTTGTTCGACGCGGACGACGGATTTCCGGAAGTGGTCGCGACGGCCCGCGAAGTCGCCCACGTAACAATCAAGGACTACGGGGCTCGGGCCGATTTCACGGACGTCCCGTACGGTACGTACGCCGTCGCCGTCCTCCACGACGAAAACGGGAACGGCATATTGGACCGCAACTTCTTCAAGGTCCCGACGGAGGGGTTCGGCGCCTCGAACAACCCGGCCGGCACGACGGAACGCATAAGTTTCGACGACGCCAAATTCGCTTTATTCCAAAAGACCCTCGTAATCCACATCCATTTACGTCAATAAACGCGCCGCGCGCAGCCGCGGCCGTCCTTCCCCGTCGTGAGAAACACAGGTTTTATTAAAACCTACGTCGCCGCGTCGAGGAGGTTACGGCAGCAACTTTTCCGGCGTGAGGTCGGCGGGCGCCGGCGGCGGCGCCAAGCCCTCGGCGCCCCCCACGTTTTCCCAAAGGCCGTACTCCTTTAAAACCTCCTCGAGATTTTTGCGGCGCTCGTCGGCGTCCAAGGCCGTCACGGCGCAAAGGCTCCGCTCGCACCGCGCGCACATCGCCAACCTGGTTCCGTCCAACGTCTCGTACCCCTCCGCAAACGTCATTATACACAAAGGCTGGCGGCAATGGAGCAGGCCGAATGTGTGGCCGGCCTCGTGCACGATCAGCTTAGCGAAGCGGACCATCCTCTGCTCGGCGGTAGCGCAATAAAAGCTGAAGCGGTACGTCGAGACTACGGCGCACTTACCGGGGCACCTACCCATACCGAAAAGAAAGTTCAAATCGGCGGCGAAGATGTCTTGCGCCGTAATCGCCACCGCCCGGTACGCACCGCGCGGCGCGTTGACCTCCACGTAGCGGAGGAAACCGTTGGCGCTGTATTGCCCCCTCTCCGGATAATAGTAAGCGTCCTGGAGCGGGAGAGGTTCGCAGACTAACGTCTCCCGCCCGAACGACGCTTCGACGACGTCGCGCGCGAAAGCGAGGTCGCTCTCCACTACCTCGCCGATCGGTACCACGCAAATTTTCCCGACCGCAGGGAAGGCCACTTCCTCCGTGGAGTGCGTTCGGACGCGCCGCGTGTGCACTAAAATTACAAACGCCGCCGCGGCAACGATTACGAGGCAAATTGCGGCCGAAGGTAGATGTTTTTTAACGTTTATCTCGAGTAGCCGTGCCGGCCGGCGGCCCGCGGGCCCGCCTTATAGGTTAACCGCGACGTGCTTTATCCCCCCGGCCTGAAATCCACCAACTCTACCAGCTCGTGTTTATCCCCGGGGAAGTAGTGCTCGTACTTGACGCAGCCGACGCCGGAGGCGTACCACCAGACTTCGTAATGCCCCGGCTCTTCGACGTAATCGTAGCGCGCCCGGTAAACGTCGCCGAAGTCGCCGAAGGGTACGCTGAGCTCGAAGGGCCCCTTAACCGAAACGCGGTATTTGTCGTCTTCCCAGTATTGGCCGTCGGCAGGCGGCAACTTCAGCCAGAGATAATAGGCCGCTTTGGGATTAGTCTCTGTCCAGTTGGCCCAAATCTCGTCGCCCGCTACGCGGACGTAATAATCGCCGTCGGTCTCGGACGCACGCCATATTTTCACCGGCCTGCCCTGGGCGTCGTAATTGGTCCCGGCGACGACGGTCTCGATGGCGATAGGACCTCCCTCCCTTTTACCCGAAAGGTCACGCCATCGCCCTTCACCCCGCCAAAACGTTTTATCTTGCGCGGGCCAGTACGAACCCGGCCTCTTGCCCGGGCCGCTCACGTCTTCGCCGCAAGCCAAGCAAAAGGCGCCGGCCAATACAGCCGCAATAACCAATCGAAACATAATAAACACCCCTCGGTTTAGGGTCGCGTTTACAATACCGATAAAACCAAATCGGGCCGCCGCTTCAATGACGCGGCCACAACACAGTAAATATACAACGACG
>JAZGGY010000181.1:0-11297 GCA_036480675.1 bacterium
GCGCCTTTCCTTTTCGGTCTGGCGCCGGCGCGGGACACCTTCCTGGGCGCTTCCGGCGGCGCCGTCGCCGATGCGGCGTGGAGCGCTTCGGCCCGGGCGGAGGTCGCGGCCTCGCCCGCCGCCGAGAAATCGGCCCCCGCGTTTACGGTGTTCGACGCCAATCTCGTGAGGGAGCTACCCGGCCACGAGTGGCTTACGGTCGACGGCCGCGGGGGCGCTCCCCTGGCGCGGGAAGCCCCCGCGAGGGAGTTCGCTAAAAAGTACGTCGCCGCCTTCGCGGGCCGCGTAAAGGCCCCCGAGAAAGCGCTGGTAGTGGGCGGCGCCGGCTTCGACGCGCTCGCGCTGGCCGCCCTGGGCGCCGGCAACGTCGACTTAGTGGTGAACGACGCGGCTTACGGCCTTATAAAAAAACTGGGCTACCCGGAAGTACTCCTGCGCAAAAACCGAGTTACGCTTCGAGGCGGCAACGGCCGCGCCTTCTTGAGGGGGTCCGGGGGGACGTACGACCTCATCGTCCTTTCGCCCTCGGTCGTGCCGGCGCCGGCCGAGCCGCCGTCCGCGTTGACCGCGGATTACCTTCTGACGGTGGAGGCGTTCCGGGAATATTACCGCCACCTCGAGCCGGCGGGCATAGTAAGCTTTACGGCCCGCGAAGGGACGCGAGCGGCGTACGGCCCGAACCTCGCCGCGACCATCTACCAGGCATTCGCGGACGAGGGCGAGCTTAGGCCGGCGGGTTGCGTCGCCGTCTTCCGGCGCGGCGAGGCCGTTACGGCCTTGGCGAAGCGCGGCGGCTTCGGCGACCTCGAGCTCGAGGGGCTGGTGGGCGTCGCCGGCGACGAGCTCGAGGCCGTCTACCTGCCGGGGCGCGCGCCGCCCGGCGGAAGTTCGGCCGGCGCGTACGAGGCCTCGTTAACGTCCGGCGGGGAACACGACGTCCGCCCGGCGCGCGACGACAGGCCGTTCCCGTTCGCCCTCGCGGGACGGGGCCGGGTTATGGGCGCGGCCGCGACCGCGGCTTCCGTCGTAATCGCGGCGGCGTTTCTTGCGCTCGCGCTCTACGGTTTTAGAAAGCGCCAGGTGCGGACCGGCGGAAAGGCGGCGTTCGCCCTTTACTTCGTGCTCGTAGGCGCGTCCTTCGCGGCGCTGGCGGCGGCGCTCGGGCCCAAGGTCGCGTTCTACCTCGGCGGCGGCGCCTGGAGCGGCCCGGCGGCGAGGGCGACGCTGTTGGCCGTCGCCGCGGCGGGGAGCCTGTGGGGCGGCGGCGTTGTGCGCGGGCGGCGGTGGCTGCCGTTCGCCGTCGTCGCGGCGACGACGCTGCTCTGCCTTGTCGCTTACGATGCCGTCTTCGCGGCGACGGCGGGTTGGCCTCTGTGGGTCCGGTTTTACGCCGAGGCGGTTTTGGTGGCTTTAGTGGGGTTCTTCCTGGGCGCCTTGGCGCCGATGGGCCTTGCCGCGGCGGCGGGGCGCGAGCCGGCGACGTTGCCCTGGTGTTGGGCGGCGTACCTCTTCGGCTTCGCCGTCGCGGCGGCGGGCGTGCTGCCGGCGGCGACCGTTGTCGGATTCCGAATAATTTTGGCGGCGGCGGCGGTGATTGTGATTGTTGCGTGGGGCGCCTTCGTGCGGGCGGCCCGCAGTCACCTGCCGCCCGTAGCCGCGGAGGCCGAAGCGAAATGATAGCTCGGGTCATAACGATTTCGTTGGCGTGGGCCGTTTTGTGCGCCGGCCCGGCGCTCGCCCAGGAGAGCGCGGACGAGATGTTGGAGCGCGCTTCCCAACTCGAGGAGGAGGGGAAAGTCGCCGAAGCGGTCCAGCTCTACGGCGAAATCCTCGAGAAGTATCCCGACAACGCGCGGGCGTACAACAACTTCGGCGCCGTGCTGCTCCGGGCCGGCAAGGTGGAGGAGGCCAAGTTCGCTTTCGAACGAGCTTTCCAGCTCGACGCCGCGTACGATACGCCGCTGAGTAACCTCGGTTACATATACCTGGTTATTGACGAGGACTACGAAAAGGCGTTACCGCCGCTCCTCGCCGCGTTGGAGATCAACCCCTCCAACGATTCGGCGTTGAACAATTTAAGGGCCTTCTATATCGTTCAGGACAAGTACGCCGAGGCCGCGGCGGAGTGGGAGCGGCTGAGCCGCGCCGCGCCGGACAACGCGCGCATCAAACGCGACCTGGCCGACATTTACGTCAAGCTGGGCGATTTCGCCGCCGCCGAGAAGTGGGCTAAAGCGACGCTCGCCCTCGACGCCGACAACGTCGACGCCCGCCTTAACCTCGCCTTCGTATACCGTTTTACCGGCCGACTGGCCGAGGCCGAGAAACTTCTCGTCAAGCTGGCGCAGGCTCAACCCGACGTGGCCGACGTACAGATCGCGCTCCGCGACGTCTACTACGCCGGCGGCAAACTCGAGGAGGCGCTCGAGCCGGCGAGGGCGGTTATAGAGCTCGAGCCGTCGACGCCGGAGAACTACCTCGCGCTGGCCCGGTTATATTTCGAGCTGGGGAGGTACGACGAAGGCCTCGCCGCGTGCGGCCGCGCCCTCGAGCTGCGGGACGACGCCGCGGGACGCAACTTGAAAGGGTGGGGGCTCTACCGGGCGGGCCGGCTGGACGAGGCCGAGGTCGAGTTAAGCCTGGCGGTCGCGCGCGACGACGAGTTCGCCGACGCCCACCGCAACCTGGCCGACGTTTACTATCAGAAGTGGCTCTTCGCGCAGGCCCTCGACCATTACGACAAGGCGTACCGTATTAACCCGCGCGACGGCCGGGCGCTGGTTATGACCGGATATTGTTACTACCAGTTGGAGGATACCGAGAAAGCGGAAGCCTTGTTCGACGAGGCGCTGGCGGCATTTCCCGACAACGTGAAAGCGTTGAACGGCAAGGCCGCGGTAGCGCGGGCCCGCGGCGACAAAGAAGACGCGCTCGCTTACTCCGTTAAAGCCCTCGAGGCGTCGCCCTCGAACGCCGAGGCGCTGAACACCGCGGGCGTACTCTCAGCCGAGACCGGCGACTTCGAGGCGTCGTATGATTATTTACAAAAGCTGGTCGCTATGGGTCCGGAGCCGGCGTACGCTTACGCCAACTTCGGCGTCGCCGCGGTGCGCACCGGCCGTTGGCTCGAGGCGCGGGACGCCTTCGTCGCGGCTGCGGCCAAGAACCCCCGGGACTTCCAGGCCCAGGCGGGGTTGGCGCTGGCCGCGGCCGAGTTGGAGGAACTCGACGAAGCCGAGGGCGCCTTGGCAGTGGCCGAAGAGATGAGCCCGATAAACCCCATAGTGCTGTATGGCCGGGCGCTGCTCGCCGGGGCGCGGGGCGACGCCGCGAGCCGCGACGAGTACCTGGGTCGCGTCCTCGTACGCAAGAAGGAGTGGGACGATAAGGGCATGGTGGCGGACGTCTTGACGGCGTTCGTCTTCGAAAAGGCCGAAGCGGCGGTCGAGGAATAATGATGAAACGCCTGTTATCGGTTTCTTTGGCGTTGGCCCTTTGCGCGGCGGCGGCCGGCCCCGAGCACGAGGCCGAGCCGGTGGCGGACGATTTTCGCGAGTACGCGCTAGAGCTGTTGCGCGCCCGCCAATCGGAGAAAGCTGCGGCCTTATTGCAATACGCGCTGGGCTACTATCCGTTGGACGTCGCGTTGAACCTGCTCTACCTCGACGTATTGCGCGAGGAAGGTTTGGAAATTATAGGTCAGATTTTATACCGAGACAGCTCCGAACGCTTCGCCGACGAGCCGGTAATGTTGTATGCGCTGGGTCGCATGGCCGAGGACGACGCCGAGAGCCGCGCTTATTACGAACGCGCGCTGGCCGCGGACGAGGGCTTTACGCCGGCCCGCGTCGGCCTGGCGGAATTGGCCTACCGCCGCGGCGATTTGGACGCCGCCCGGCTCGAGCTAGACCGCGCGTTGGCACAAAATCGCGACGTTTGGCGACCGTACGCCCTTCGCGGAGAGCTGTTCCTGGCGCAAGGTAAGGTCGAAGACGCGACCCGCGATTTCAAACTCGCCCTCGACGACGACCCGTACGCGCCGGCGACGCACGCCGCTTTCGGCGACGCTTATTTGACCGCCGGCGACGCCGACGCCGCCCGCGACGAGTACCGGGAAGCCATAGCCTGGTGCGACGACCGCGGCGAATATTACCTCGGCCTGGCGAAGGCCCAGGAGGCGTTGGGCGAAATTGACGCCGCCCGGTTGGCGTACGCCGCCGCGGCCTCGCTGGCATCCGGAAACCTGGCGGTCGCGGTCGAGGGGCGCAAAGCCGCGGGGCGGTTGGCCTTCCAGGCGGGCGACATGGTCGAGGCCACGGACCACATTATCTGGGCGGCGATGTTTGCGCCCGACGACGCCGAACTGCGGGCGTACGTGGGTAGGCTATATTTAAGGGTCGGCAGGCCGGCGGAAGCCGCGGCGGAGTTTGCGCACGCGACGGAGCTTGAGCCGGATGACGGGTTTTATTGGTATTTATTGGGGATGAGTCAGGTTAAGGCGGGGGAATTCGGGCATGCTGAAAAGAGCCTGGAGCGGGCGGTCGAGCTTGTGCCGGACGAAGCCGCCGCCGACGTCGCTCTCGAACTCGAGGCGGTGCGCGCCGCGCTGGCGGAGAGGTCGGGGAAACAGGAGGAATAACATGCCGTTCTTCATATCGTTTCTGGTTGCGGGCACCGTCAGCGGCGTCATCATAGCGTTCGCGCTGGATATGCGTTCGCCCAAACAGCTGCTGCAGGGCGCGGTGGGCGGCTTCATAACCGGTTTGATTATCGCGCTGTTGCTGCCGCGCTAGCGGTAGGCCGTCGCGAATAAACGGTTGCGGCGAGCTACGGGTTAATTTAGAATAATAGAAAAATTTCGCCTATGGCCGAAGAGCAGCGAGAAGAAGAAAAGCCCCGCGTGAAGTGGATCCCGCGGTCGCGCGACGTCGACAAACCGGCGGCGCTTCCCGGCATTCACCGCTACGCGCCGTTCACGAACTTGACGGACCGGATGACGACGCCCGCGCTCAACCGCGCCGTCATGGTGGGCATCGGCGCCGCGGTGGCGCTGGACGTCCTGCGCCCCATCGCGCTCGGGATGTGGGACGCGGCATACTGTTACGAGTGCCGGGCGTGCTACGCGACGCTGGAGAAATGCCCGGCGTCGATAACGTTTCAGGCCGAACTCACGATAGCGTGCCGCACGATGGACTACCGGCGCTTCGTCAAGAACCGCGGCCTGCTGTGTATCCGCTGCGGGAACTGCAGCGGCTTCTGCGTCATACATCTCGACCTGGCCGGCATCTTCGGCAAGATGGGGGTGGCGACGGCGCGCGCCGTACGCGAGGGGAAGGTCCCGTTCGACGTCGTCGAGGGGGCCATCTACGAGGGCGTAATAGGTCGCGAGTATATCGACGAAATCTACGAGTGGTACCGTTCTAGCGGGGGGCGGCGTCTTGGCTAAGTTCCGGCTATCCTTCACCAACCGGTGGCTGCGGCTCGCGTTCGTGCTGGCCGTCGTGGCCTTGGCGTTCGCGGGCGCGAGACTTTTCGCGCTCGGCCTGCTCTACGTCTGCGTGGCGGTGTGGGCGTTCAAGCGGTGGCGGGAGCACAAACGCGGCCTGGCGTACGTGTTGGCGGCGGCGCTGGTCGTGGGCGTGGCCCTCTACGGCTTCGCCGCGTTCGAGGTGTGGAGCATGCGGGCGTGGCGCGCGCGGCACTTCGGCGACGCCGTGTTGCTGGCCGCGGACGGCACGTACGAGGGCGAGGGTACGGGGAGGCGCGGCCCGATCAAGGTGGCGGTGACGGTAAAGGAACAGAAGGTCGCGGATTTCGAGGTATTGGAGTATTACGACACGATCCCTATCGCGTCGGCGGCCTTCGAAGAGCTGCGGGAACTTTTGCAGGGGCGCGCCGACGTCGACGTGGACGCGGTCACCGGCGCGACCATAACCTCCTACGGCGCGGTCAACGCCGCCCGCGACGCCGTGTGGAAGGGCGTCGCCGACGCGCCCCGGCTCTCGTGGATATCGAAGATAACGCTGTGGTTCGCCAGCCTCAAGGTCCGGAAGGTGACTATTCACTCGCTGGCGGTCCTGTTCATCGTCGTATTGCTCTTCGATTACACCATTCAAGCGGCGTTGGTGGAGGGAACCGGCCAGTCGCTCAACTGCATGGACTGCCAGACCTGCGTCGGCGCCTGTCCGGTGAAGCGAGTGGATGGCAAGCTCTTCCCGATGGAGATGGTCCTGAGGGCGCGCTTGGGCGACTACGACGAGGTGGCTAGGTTGATGGAGTACTGCGTGGGGTGCGCCAAGTGCGCCGCCAAGTGCCCGGCGGGGATAAGCGCGCCCAGCGTTGCCGCCGCGGTGGCCCAGTACTTGCGCAAGCAGAAGCGGGAGGATGAGGCCGAGTTCTTCGAGGAGCGGGTGTAGCGGCCTTTCGGTCAATCACCGCGTCCAGTATTTCCGTGAATCACGGCCCGCGGTTAAATCGGATTCCCTCGGGCGAGTGAGAGCGTTGTTTAAATAATAATGGCGCTAACGGTCAAGATAGGGAAAAAGCTAATCGTCTGGACGGCGGTCGTCGTGGCGGCCGGCGTCGGGAGCTTCGGCCTGTTGGAGTTCTCCAGCTCCAACGCGTTCTGCTACCTGTGCCACTTCGACGCGCGGTTCCAGGAGCCGTGGCGGGCTTCGGCGCACTTCAAAGAGGGCGTCCACTGCAAGGCCTGTCACTTTGGCCCGGGCGTCTTCGGCCTGGTGGATGCCAAGTGGCTGGGCGCCAAGGACGCGGTCATCGCGCTCACCACCGCCGAGGATTTCAACAACCTCGAGATATACGCGCGATCGAAGGAAGAGAAGTGCAAGAAGTGCCACAACGCTTATAAGAAGGTGAACGTTGTGGCCGGGGAAGACCTCGAGCCGGCGCTCGCGGCCGGCGTCGACGCGCTGTCCTACGGCCACCAGCGCCACGACGAGGTGCGCGAAGTATGCGGCCGCTGCCACGACGAGGCGGTGTTCTTCGCCAGCCTCAACTATATGACGTGCGATTCGTGCCACGCCGGCCTGGTCCACAAGTCGGACCGAAAGTACGAGCGCGCCGTACCGCGCGCCGATACCTGCAGCCGCTGCCACACCGGCCGCGTTCACGTGTGGGGCGCCAAGGCCGTGGGCCTTGACGACGACGGCGTCTTCTTCTTCAACGATTGTCCGGCCAACGAACGCACCATACGCGACGGCGTCGTCGGGCCGTCGGCTAATTGCGACCGTTGCCATCCACCGCTCGCTCGAGTGGAGGAGTGAGGTGAGCTAGCGCTATGTCGCCGTATTTCAATTACGAGCCGCCGCCCTACCAAACCACGTTGGATATCGTGCTCGACGAGAAGTTCCCGCCCGTGGCGCGGTGCCGCCTCCTCTCCGAGGGGATAAAGCCGTACCACCGCCTGGCGCTCGTCGAGGTCGAGATAGCGGGCGACAAGGGGTGCATCGCTTGCGGCAACTGCGTCGACTCCTGTCCCATCCTCCGCCGCGAGCCGGAGCGCTTGCAGAAGACGGAGCAGCGGACGTCGATGGCGCTGGATTCGGTGGTGGGCGAGGACTGCGAGCAGTGCTACGCCTGCATCCTGGCCTGCCCGCAAATCGAGACCAACGTCAAGGACTTCGTCGTGGACACGCGCGTCCCGGAGGTCATCGCGCCGTCGAAGACGATGACTTTTTTAGATAAATATTTAATGGCCGTGGTGGCGATAGCCATCGGCGTTTTGCTCGGCCTGTTTTTGAGGACGTAATGAGGAATCCCTCGCGCGGCGAACCAGCCGAGGAGGATATACCGGTGGAAGAGGTCGAAAAAGTAACTATCAGCATTATGGGCCGGGAGTACCGCGTGCCCGCGGGCCTTACCATCCTGCAGGCGATGGAGTTATCCGGTTACCGGTTGGTGCGCGGCGTGGGCTGCCGGGGCGGCGTGTGCGGCGCCTGCTCGGCCGCGTACCGCGTCGCGGGCGACTATCACCTCAAGTCCGGCCTGGCGTGCCAGACCGTCGTCGAGGATAATATGGAGCTGGTCCAGCTGCCGTTCTTTCCGGCTAACAAGGCCGTGTACGAGGTCGAGACGACGGTGCCCACCGAGAAGACGCTCCTGGAACATTATCCCGAAATAACCCGTTGCATGGGCTGCAATTCGTGCACGCTGATCTGTCCTCAGAACCTCGAGGTTATGGAATATATGTCCGCGGCGCTCCGCGGCGACGTCGAGAAAGTGGCCAAGCTCTCGTTCGAGTGCATCCTTTGCCGGCTGTGCACGACGCGCTGCCCGGCGGACGTGGTCCAGCCGTTCGTCGCGATTCTGGCGCGGCGCCTCTACGGCCGGCACCTGGCGCCGCCGTCGCCCCATCTCGCCACGCGCGCCGGCGAAATCGAGGAGGGTAGGTTCGAGGCCGACATCGGCGAGATGAAGAAGAAGAACGCCGACGAGTTACGGGAGTTGTATAAAGCCCGGGACATCGAGCCGCAGTAATGGCCAGGCTAATCATATGCGCGGCCGTCGCGGCCGCGGCGGCCCTCTCGGCCCACGCCACCCACGGCATCCTACTCGTCTCGGACCAGGTGGACGGCGTCGCCAGCCCGCAGGATTTCACCGGATATTACAAGAAGGCGCTGCGCAACGCCGACCCAAGAGTCACGTACGCGCTGTGGGACCACTGGCAGTACGGCGAGCCGACGTTCGAGGATTTACGTAAATACAAAGTCGTAATCTGGTTCACCTCCACCTCCGGCGACGCCCCCGCCTCCGACCCGCTGCGCGGCAACATTACGCTCTCGCCGTCGGAGCAGGAATCGCTCGCCGCGTTCCTGAGCCGGACGCCCGGGACGACGACGCTCATGCTCTCCGGGATGTACATCGCCTGGAATTGCGTCGCCGACGCCGTTCGCGAGAAGCAACTATACAAGCCGTTGTTCTCGGATTACCTCAAGCTCAAATACCCCCACGACAACTTCGACAAGTGGATTACGGTGGAGGACAATTGGAAGCTCGTCGGCGAAACCGGGTGCCCCATCTTCAAGGGGAATACTTATGCCATTAATTGGCGCCACCACCGGAACTTCCCGGACCAGCTCGAGCCCGCTGCGGGCGGCGGTTCGGCCCGGTGGGAGGACGCCGGCCGTAAGCGCCATCACCGCGCCGTAATCCGCGCCCGGGGGAAAAAAGCTAACGGCGGGACGTACAATATCGTCCTCTTCTCCTGCCCCTTCGAGAACATCCAGCACGACGGCGACCGCGTCGCGGTCATGAGAAATTTCTTGGATTGGGCGGGGGGGTGGCCTTTCGAGGAGGTCGCCGTCGAGCCCACCAGCCTGGGCCGCGTCAAGGCCCTATTTCGCTAATGCCGTTTCCGCTTCCGGGAGGTAGATGAATCTCTTCGACGCTATCATAGAACCCGTAGGTGCCTGGGCCATGAACGTAATCTCGACGCTCGGCTACGCCGGCGTCGTAGTTTGTATGGCCATCGAGAGCGCCTGCATCCCGCTGCCCTCCGAGATAATCATGCCGTTCGCGGGGAGCCTGGTGGCGACGGGCCGGTTCGACCTGTGGCTGGTCTCGTTGGCCGGCGCCTTCGGCTGCCTGGTGGGCTCCGTCGTCGCCTACGCCGCCGGCTACTACGGCGGCCGGCCCTTCATCCAGCGCTGGGGAAAGTGGATCCTCCTCTCGGAGCGCGAGCTCGCCTGGGCCGACCGGCTCTTCAATAAATACGGCTCGCCGACGGTCTTCATCGCGCGCCTGCTGCCGGTGATAAGGACCTTCATCAGCCTGCCGGCCGGCATCGCGCGGATGCCGTTCGGCAGGTTCTGCCTTTACAGCTTCGTGGGGTCGTTCCCCTGGTGCCTGGCGCTCGCGTACGTCGGCCTGAAAATGGGCGAGCGTTGGCACGAGATCCGCAGCTACTTCCACAAGTTCGACCTCGTCATCGGCATCGTTATCCTTATCGGCATCGTCGCCTGGTTGTATTTACACTTCTCGCACGTGCGGAGGCGAAAGGCGCGGGCGGAAGCGGCCGGCGGCGACAAGAAAGATTAACGTGCGTTCCGAAAACGCGCACATGTACTCGGGCCGCGGGTCGGCGGGGAAGGGGGGCGCCGCCTCGGCCCGGGCGGCGTGCTCGTCGCTTCGCCGCGAGCTTAGGATATGGTATCGGCGCCTCGCCCGGAGGCTGCGAAGCGAACCGGCGTGCGAGGCGCACCACTCGAGCGGGCGGCCTTAAGGCCGCTTAATAATTTACCGTGGTGGATACGATCTGGTTTCGTGTAGACGGCGGCCCGACTATCGGGCTGGGCCACGTGGGGCGCGTTACGGCGCTGGCGGCGGAGGCGGCGCGTCGCGGCCTTCGCTGCCGCTTCGCGTTGAACGACGACGAGACGGCGCGCGCGTTCGTCGCGAGCCGGGGCTTCGGCGACGTCGCGCCCGTTCCGCCGTCGCGGGGGGACGAGGTCGCTTTTTTAACGGACGCCGTCGGCGGCGCGCCGCTGGTGACGGACTTGCGCGGGAGGGACCCGGCGTTCTACCGGGGCCTGCGCGAAGGCGGTGTATGGGTGTGCGCCGTCGACGACATGGGCGAGGCCGTCGTCGCGCAACTCGTCGTGAACGGCGGCGCGGCGGAACCGCCGCCCCAATACGAAGAGCTTTGGCCGCCGCAGCGTTTCCTCTTGGGGCCGCGGTACGTGCCGCTGCCGCCCGCCTACGCCGACGAGCCGCCCGCCGCGGACGACCCGGGCCGGACGCGGCTGCTCATAACTTTCGGCGGCTCCGACGTCGACGATTATACCCGACTGGCCCTCGAGGCCCTAGCCGAGCTCGAGCCCCTCGACGTCGACCTGGTTTTGGGGCCGGCGTATCCCCACGTGGAGGCGGCGCGTGAGCTCGCGGCCGAAAGTAGCCACCGCGTCGACGTCCACACGCCGGCGCCCGACATGCTGCCGCTGTATCGCCGGGCCCGCGTGGCGCTGGCGGCCGGCGGCATCACGCAGTACGAGCTGCTGAGCCAGCGCGTTACCACCGTCGCCGTTCCCCACGTCGCCCGCGAGGAGGCCGAAAGCGACGCTTTCGCGAAACGCGGCGCCGTGGTTACGTATGGCGTCGCGGAGCTGCGGCCGGGGGGCGCCGCAATCCGCGAAGTGCGCCGCCTGTGGGAGGACGACGAGCGCCGCCGCGCGATGGCGGAAGCGGGGCGTGCCATCGTCGACGGCCGCGGCGCCGCGCGCGTCCTCGACGCAATAATCGAAATGGCCGCGTAACGGTATGTTGGCCGAGATAGAAAAAGC
>JAZGGY010000182.1:0-8881 GCA_036480675.1 bacterium
CCCCCGACGAGATTATCTTCACGAGCGGCGGCTCCGAGTCGGACAACCTCGCCGTCAAGGGCGTCGCGTACGCCTCCCGAAGTCGCGGCCGCCACGTCATAACCTCCGCCATCGAACACCCGGCGGTCCTCGTGACCTGCGAGTGGCTCGCCGACGAGGGCTGGGACGTGACGTTCCTCCCGCCGGACGACGAAGGCGTCGTACACGCCGACGCGTTAGCGGCCGCCATCCGCGCGGACACGGTCCTGGTCTCTATTATGCACGGCAACAACGAGGTCGGAACGGTCGAGCCGATCGCGGAACTCGCGACCGTCGCCCGCGAGCGCGGCGTCCTCTTCCATACCGACGCCGTCCAGACCGCCGGCAAAATTCCCGTAAACGTCGTGGACCTCCGCGTCGACTTGCTCTCCATATCGGCCCACAAGTTCTACGGGCCGAAGGGCGTGGGCGTCCTCTACGTCCGGAACGGCGTCGAGCTCGTGCCGGTGATTCACGGCGGCCACCAGGAGGAAGGGCGCCGCGCCGGGACCCATAATACGCCGGGCATAATAGGGCTCGCCCGGGCGTTCGAGCTGGCGACCGATGGTCGGGAGGAGGAGGGCGAAAGGCTAGCCCGCCTTCGCGATAAGTTGGAGGGTGGTATCCTGGCGATGCCGGGGTCGGTAGTCGTTATGACGCCCGCCGGAAAGGCTTTACCCAATACGTTGAACGTCTGCTTCCCAGGCATAGAGGGCGAAGCCATAATGCTGGCGCTCGACATAGAGGGGATTTCTGTGGCCACGGGCTCGGCGTGCGTCAGCGGCTCGAGCGAGCCCTCGCACGTCCACGCCGCGATGGGCTGTCCCCCCGAGATCGCGCGCGGCTCGATCCGTTTCAGCCTGGGGAAATATACGACTGAAGAAGACATAGGCCGCGTGCTGGAAGTACTGCCGCCCGTCGTGGAGCGGCTGCGCGCGGTTTCGCCGACGAACGACTGATGTATACGAAAGAGGGTTTGCTATGACCGCGGTTGACGGCGTATATTGGGCGCTCGCGCTAGCGATCGTTATTATCGCGGCGGCGCTGACGTGGCTAATCGTACGGTGCGCGGGGACGGTAGGCCGCGTCAACCAGGTTATCGCCGACGTCCGTAAAGAGGTTCCCGCCGCCTCGGCCAGCGTTCGGAAAGTGTTGGAAAACGCCGAGCAAGTTACGTCGGACGTCGCGGAGGCGTCGTCGGTGATACGGGACGTCGCCGCGGCCGTACGTTTACTCGTCGAGAGGGTGCGCGAGGCGGTGAAGTTTCTGGACGAGACCATCCTCTCCAAGCTTGCGGCACTGGCGCCGCTTTTCGTTTTGGTAGGTTCCTGGCTCGAGCGCCTTACGGGCAAGAAGGACAAACCGACCGCCCCGGGAGAAGGGGCGGGCGAAGGTGCCGCGGAGAACAAGGTTGATTAGGAGGAACGCGTAATGGCGGAAAAAGGTAGCAGCGCCGGTATGGTTTTACTATCGTTCATCGTAGGCGGCATCGCCGGCGGCATTCTCGGTATACTCTTCGCGCCGAAGTCGGGCAAGGAGACCCGGGAGGATATCGCCGAGGCCACGGCCGAAATTAAGAAGGAAACGCAGAAGTTCGCCAAAGATGCGAAAGAGCGCGTCGACGGCTTCGTAGAAGAGTCGAAGGACGTTATTGCCAAGCTGGCAGCCAAGAAGGATAAGGACAAGGCCAAGGCCAAGGCCAAGGCGAAAGCTTAACGCGACGCGGGCCTCTTGGCGGCGGGTTGGAAAGGGAATAAAAAAGCCGCGAGAGCGCGGTCGTAACTAACGCGGCGAGCGGAGCTCGGATGGGGCGGCGTTAACCGCCGTTTCGTTCGCTGGCTTCTTCCGTGCCGTCCCCCGAATCGTCGGCCATGAACATGTCGCCCGTCTTGACGTCGCCCTGGTCGCCGCCGGTAGGTGCGCGGTGATAGTACCGCAGCCGGTATTCCTCCGGCAGATGTAGCGACGGCTCGTTGTTGTAGATGGTGAAGGGCATTTCGTCGAAGTCGGGCTTGGTGCGCGGGATTATTATTCCGACGGGGCGTGCGAGCTCGGGCAGGATCTCGAGTTCGGGGAATTCGATGACCGTTTCCGTCTCGATTTTTCCGGTTTCGAAGTTTACGACCGTCTCTTCGCGAACGACGTATCCGGCGTCGGCTTCCCCCTCGGCCGTCGTTTCAGTCGTTTCGGGCGCATCGGCGAAAGCTAAAAACGCCGGCGCGACGAGCAGCAACGAACTTATTAAGAACTTCTTTCGCATTCCGTCACCGGAGATTATTATAACCAATAAAGGGGAGGCGGTCAATCTTTTCCACCGAGTATAAAACCGCGCGCGAGATAATTCGGGACCACGCCCGCGACGGCGGCGATGCCGAGGGCGCGCGGGTGACGCTCCGGCCGGACGTGCTTGCTTTGGGCGGCGACGAAGCTCTGGCGGCTTTGGAGTCGGCGCCGGCCCCGGCGACCCGCGCCTGGGACGCTAACCGCGCGATAATTTTTTCGGGCGATTGTCGGGGCCGCGGCTCGTCGCGGCTCGCGGCTCGGGCGCGCGCTCAGGCGGGAGCTTTTGGCTTCCGCCTCGTCCACCCGGCGGCGGGTTGCGCCGTCCCGGTATTGCATGAGCGGGGGCTGGCGGGCCCGGGCGACCTCGTGGCGGTGCTGGGCTTACCGGGGGGCCGGACGTCGGGCCACGGTTCGTTGGTTTGGCCCGTGGATGGCGGTTCGCTGGAAGAGATATTACAGCGAGGCACGTTTAAAGCCGACGTACCGGATATCCACCGCCTCGAGTGCCGCGGCGAGCTCGGGCCGGCGGTGGGCGGCGTGGACGTGGGTTTATACGTCGCCGGCCAATTCGGCCCGGACGGCGCGCGGGGTGGGCTCCTGGAATTCGGCGGCGCCGTCGTCGACGTTTTGGCCGAAGGGGAGCGCGAGGGGATGGCGGCGGCGGCCGCGTTGTGCGAGGCCGCGGCGGTATTATGCGCGCCGGGGACCGAGGCCGAGGGGTACAATGCTTTGTTCGATTACGACTTCACGCCCCTCACTCCTCAGTTTGCCAGAAGGGGAAAGGATGGCGCCGGTTTCGAGGTGGCGCCGCTGGCGGAGGTTTCCCATGCTTTCGTCCGTCGCGTCGTCATCGGCCCTGCGGCGTCGGCCGCCGAGCTTCGGGCTGCCGCGCGGGTGCTGGCCGGCAAATCCGTCCATTCCGACGTTCAACTGTGGGTATCGCCCGGGTCGCGCCAGGCCCATTTCGAAGCCCTCGCCAGGGGCTACCTCATGGACTTGATAGACGCCGGCGCGACGGTGCTGCCGTCCTGTACGCTGCCGTGGGCCGAGGAGCTCACGTCGGACGACGCCACGGTCGCGACCACCGGCCTGTGTGGGTTTGAAGTGTGCGTTGCGGGCGAAGTAGAAGTCTACTACGTTAGTTCGGCGAGCGCCGCTGCCGCGGCTTTGGCCGGGGAGCTTTGCGACCCGACGCCTTTATGGAAAAAACTAGAATCGGATTAGCAGTCGCCGGCTTTGCGTCCCTCGCGTTCCTGGCCGGCGCGTCGACGCTGCACGTGGCGGCGGAGTACCGGCTGCGGGCGCCTCGGGCGCCGGTAACGCACGTGGCGGTGGCGGGCGACGAGGGGAACGCGCTCGCCGTCTTCATTTGGCCTACTTTCGAAGGGGAACCGTACGCGGGGACCTTCGCGTTATTGAAGGGCGAGGGGCCGCCGTTCGAGCTAAGCGGCGTATGGTCCGCGGCGTTCGACGAAAAGTGGCGCCGGCTGGCGGTGGGCGAACAAGTCGAAGTGATAGATAATACACTCGAGCCGCCGTTCGCCCGGACGAGCCTCTTTTGCCGTAAACTCGGTATGGACGCCGCTTCCTTGGAAGCCGCTCTGTATTACGACGGCTTCGTCGGGAACGGTTACATAACCAGGCCCGTGTTATACGACTTGAATTCCGGCGCTCGTAAGCCGTTGCCGATAGCGGGCGGCGATTTCGTAGACTGGGCGGACGAGTGGCATCTGGTGATAGGCCGCGAGGCCGGAGCGCGGAAGATGCCCGGCGTAAGCGCCCTGGAGTTATACGGGTATAACCTCGAAAACGACCATTGGACGTACCTCGCCGGTCGCGACGAGGCCGTAGATAAGCTGGGCGAGAGGCTTTCGGCCGACGTGCGCGACTCGCCGTACCTGTCGGCGGCCTGGCGGCTCGCGCCGGCGCTGGGCGAAAAGGTTGGCTTATCTAAGGTGAAAATCGCCGCACCCGCGCGGGGCGGTTCTTTCGAGAACGGCGGCGCTGCGTTTTTTTGGCGACCCGACGGCGGCGAGGCGGTTTTCGTCGGAAAGGGGTCGGCCGTCGCGGCGAGCGGCGACGGGACGTGGGTCGTCGCGTGCAGCGACGACGAGGGCGGTACTGCCGTGACGGCATACCGCCTGGCGTGGCGTTAAGATTTCGACCCCTCGGTAACGCACCAAAGAAAAGGCCGGCTCGGTAGCCGGCCTTTGCATACGTACCCTTAATCCGATAAGGCCGCGATTATCGCTCGGCAGAAGGCGGGTAGGTCGGCGGGCGTTCGGCTGGTTATTACGCCGCCGTCCGCGACGACCTCGGCGTCGACGAATTCCGCGCCGGCGTTTATTACGTCGTCTTTGATGCTCTCGAAGCACGTCGCCCGTTTGCCTCGCAGCGAGTCCGCGGATATCAGTACCTGGGGGCCGTGGCATATCGCGGCCACGGGCTTTCGCGCGAGGACCATCTCTTTTACGATCGCGACGGCGTTTTTGAACCGGCGTATGCGGTCCGGTGCGTGGCCGCCGGGAATGACGAGCGCGTCGTAGGCCGCGGCGTCGACGTCTTTATATGCCAGGTCGGCCCGGGCGGGGTAGCCGTATTTACCGTGGTAGATTTCTTTTCGGGCGGCAGCCACGTCCACCACGCCGCCCTCCTCTTCCAGTCTTATCTTGGGATACCAGAACTCGAGGTCCTCGTACCCGTCGTCCACGAACATCAGTATTCTGTTACCTGCCAACGTCATAGCTAAGCTCCTACTTGACGACAATCATCTTCTTCGCCGCGGCCTTAGCTCCGGCCTGGAGGCGGTACACGTAGACGCCGGGTGCCAGATCGAAGGTTGCCTCGAGCTCGTTCGCCCCTTCGGCGTAGGTGCCCTCGCGGCGCCAGACCTCGCGGCCTGCCAGGTCGTAGACGGCCAGCTCGGCCGGGCTCGCCGCGGCCAGCGAGAACGCGAACGTCGTCGTCCCGCGCGTCGGGTTGGGCGCGTTCTGGTAGAGGGCGAAGGCCGCCGGCTTCGTAGGCAGGCGGACTTCCGCCGGGCCGAACGTCTCCCGGGCGCCGGTCAGGTCCACCGCCTCGAGCCAGTATTTGTATCCCTCGCCCGGTACCACGTCGTCGTCGACGTAGCTGTAAGGCGAGCGCCCCGTTATTAGCTTCTCGTTGATTTTTAATTTTAGGCCGTCGTCGCGCGCCGCGGCAACGCTCTCGCGGTAGAGGTTGAAACCGGCGAAGTTCTTCTCGGCCGAAGTAGCCCACGAGAGAGCTATGCCCCTTTCCGCCGGCCGCGCGCGGAAGTAGTCGAGGACGATGCCGATATTGACCGTATTTTTCTGCAGCAACCAGGCGTCCTTGTCGAAGTACACCCAGTATATCTCGTCGGGGAACGTGAACTCGAAGGTGTGGGTGCGCTCGCTAACCCACACGGTCTTGGTATATTCTTCGTCGCTTTGCGTCGCGAACGTCAGGTCCACCGGGCATCTAAAAAGCGGCGTCAGCGGCGTTAACTCCTGCACCTGCTCGACGGTTATTTTTACGGTGTTGCCGCCCGATTTGACCCAGGAATATTTAAACTCGGGGTAGCCGGCCTTATAAACCCACTGGTCGAAGTACCAATCGAGGTCGGCGCCGTACGCTTTCTCGAATTCGTATTGTAGGTCGTCGGTTACCGCCGTCCCGTACTTGTGCGCGGCGCCGTAATTGTTCCAGGCGCGGTAGAAGATTTCGTCGCCCACAACCCGCCGGAGCATGTGCAATACCCACGCCCCTTTTTGATAGACGGTCGCGCTCCACGGATACGCCGGGTCGTAGACGGGGAAGCGGCGCTCCGCGTCTTCGCGGAAGTAGCTGTTGGCGAACGAGCGCATGTGGCCGCGGAACGCGGCGTCGCCGTCGCTGTACTCGGTGTAGAGCGCGTCGGCGTAACTGGCCTGGCCCTCGTTCAACCATAAATCCTTCCACGTGCCGCAGGTGACCATGTCGCCCCACCAGGCGTGGGCGAGCTCATGGGCGAGGAGGTGGTCGCCGTTGTGGTGGGGGCCGATGTAGCTGGCGCGGATGAAGGTGCAGGTCTGGTTCTCCATCCCGCCGAAGTTGGTCATGTCTACCGCGGCCACGCCGTACTTCTCCGCCTTGAACGGGTAGTCGCCGAACTTGGCGGCGAAGCAGTCGAGCATATCGGGTTGGTGTTCGAAGAAAATCGGCGCCGCGGTGGCCTGGCTCTTGTATACGAAATAGTTTATCGGCATACCGCGCCAGGTCTGGTTGAAGCCGCGGTAATACTCCGCGCACCCGATGGCGACGAGGTAGGTAGATATGGGGTAACTTGACACCCAGTGGAAGAGGCTGCTGTCTTCGCCTACCGGCGCGCTCCCGGCGAGGAGGCCGTTGGAGGCCACGTGCCAGTCGTCGCGGACCGTTATGTAGAGCTCGACGCCGTCGTCGGCCTTATCGGCGGGGCGGTCGTTGCACGGGAACCAGTTGCGGGAGTAGCTCATCTCGGTGGAAGTGAAGACGCCGCCGGTTGTGAAGAAGAAACCGTTGCCCGGCTTGCCGTTATACTCGACGTCGACGTCGAAATCTTCGCCGTTGCCCATAGGCCGGTCGAGCGTTATCGTCAAGAGGTCGTTTGCGTGGGTGAACGCGAGCGGCATACCGGCCCGGGCGACGCGCGTTACCTTTAGCAGCGTCGTGAAGTCGAACGAAAACGTCGTGAGCGACGCCTCCTTGCTCCGCACCCGCGTCGTCGTCTTCGCATCGACCGTCAGAGCCTGGTCGTCTATAGTCATAGTGATGGTATATTTGCGGACGTCGTAGTTTCCCGACGCTTTAGACGGGAGTAGCGGCCCTCGGGCCTGGGGTTCGAAGAGGTGGCCGTAGAACAGCTCGTCCTGCGCGCTCGGCACGTAGGGGGGTGGCGGCGTGGCGACGGCGGCCGCGGCGGCCGCAGATACGAGCGCGATTAATAACGTTTTATAAGTTGACATGGATTCTCCGTAGCTATTAAACCATTAATAGCAGGGTGTGAATTCGCTTCAAGACTATAATTATAATCTAAATATGCTAATTGTTCCAATATAAAGTTAGACCTGGCGCGGGCGGTATTTACGGGACGTCGGCCCGGCTCGCGGGGAGGGTTGCCGGTTTTTTGAGTAAATCAGGGTTACGTCGGGGAGCTTATTCGGCCGGTAGACGGGCACGCGCGACGCGGTTGATGACGGTTGCCGCGGGATACGCCGCGAGGTATGCCAACGCCACGAGGGGTGCGTACGTCCAAAAATAGGTCGCGAGTGCGCAAAGTACCATGACGACCATCCGCGTCCCTTTGCTCGCGAGGGTAGGCTTAGCGGGTAGTTTCAGGCCGAGCTCGCCCGCCCGCGCGCCGGAGTAACTCACCAGGTTGGAGGCGACGACGGCGACGAAACCGAGCGCGAGGACCGCCGGTAAATAGTAGGCGTACGGCAGCGGCGTCCGAACGAGATATATTATCGTTCCGAGGACCATCGCGCCGTCGACGACGCGGTCGAGTACCGAGTCGAGGTACGCGCCGCGCGGGCTCGACGTGCCCTTCAGGCGCGCGAGCTGGCCGTCCACGCCGTCGAGAATTTGGGCCGCGGCGGCGACGACGCCCGCCTGCCAGCCGTAGCCGAGCGCGAAGATGACGCCGGCGGCCGTACCGGAGAGGGCCGACGCGGCCGTCGCCATCCAAGGTCGCGACCCCGGAACGCGGTTAAGTAGTAGGCTTACCGGCGCGCTGAGGTAGCGCTTTATCCACCGGAGGACGAAGCGGTCGGTGGCCTTGTTGCGCCAGTCGAGCGGCCGGCCGTCCCAGGATTTTAGCTCGTCTGCCATAGGCCGTCGGCTAGGGTACTATAATCGGGGCGCTCGCCGGCGACGTACGCGTTTAAGGCTCGTTCGGCCAACGGCAGCGCGAACTCGTCGAGGAAGCGGCGCACCGCGCCTTCGTCGTAGGGAACCGCGCCCGATGCGTCGCGGTAGTTTTGGCTCAGGACGCATTCGAGCTGACCTTCGCTCCGGCGCCGGTCCCCGCCGACGAGCTCTTCTATCTCGGCGGCCGACGAGACCTGCCGCAGCGGCAGCGACAGCTCGACGTCGAAACGGGAGAGGAGTTCGACGTACGCGTCCAGCGCCGTCGGTATCTGGTTGAGCTTGACGAGGCCGCCGTGGCTCTCCCGCTCGCCGGCGACGACTACGCGGCATCCCGTCATCTTCGCCAGCGGGACGCGGACGGCGTGCAGGTAGGCGTGGCAGCTGATGCAGGGTGTGTAGAAGTCGAAGCGCCGGTATTGAGCGAGAACGTACCGACCGCAGAGCAGTCGCCACAGCTCGGGGGCGCCCATAACGACCGGCTCGAGTACCTCTACGTCGCCCTTGACGGCGCGTAGCTGCTCCCTCAAGTACTCGACCTTTTCAAAGGGCAACCGCCAATCGCCGAACTCGGTCCCGGTGTAGGCGATAGTGGGGAGGAAGAGGTCGTAACGGGTTTCCGCGGCGGCGCGCAAGGCCGCGGCCAGGCTGTCGCGGCCTGCGATCTCAATTATGGCCGGCTTGGCGGCGGCGC
>JAZGGY010000183.1:0-9322 GCA_036480675.1 bacterium
GTAACCCAACGCGAGGAGGATAACCCGCTCCGGCCGCTCCATGATACCGACCTTACACTCGTCGATCAAACTCTCGGCCCGGGCTTTGACGTACGAAACGATGAGCGAGCCGGTTAAAACGAAGACGGTGAGGACCGCCATAATCTTATCCGGGCCCGCGGCGTAAAAATAAACCAGCCCGGTGAAGTAGGCGGCTTCGCTGTAGCGGTCCACGACTGAATCCATGAACGCCCCGAACGGGCTGCCGCTCTCCCCCGCCCGCGCCACGGCGCCGTCGACCATGTCGGCGAAGCCGGCCGCCAGCACGAGCAGCGCGCCGGTGCGCAACCGGCCGAACGCGAACGCCACCCCCGCCCCCACGGCCAACGCCAAGCCGAGCAGCGTGAAAACGGTAGGGCTGACGCCGAGCCGGCCCATTAAACGGGCCGGCGGATATAATAATTTTTCGCTTACCCGCCGGCCTAACTCGTGAAGCGCTCGCAATTTAGATAGGTCTTAAGACTCACCGGCCTCCGCCGGTGCCTCGGACAATCGTTGAGCCTTCTCTATTTTATCCTGGATCAGGAAATTGGTCACCATGTCGTACTCCGCCGGCGTGGCCAGGATGAAGTTCTCCACCCCCAGCGGCTTCAGCACCAGGTCGCCCTTCGGGATGGCCTTCAAAACGTCCCGCACCTTGCCGCCCAACATCTTGTCGCCGCCCATTTGGACGAAGGCGAAGACCTCTACCGGCACCTTCTCGGAGTACGTTAAAACCTCGGACCCTTTTAAGGGTTTACGGTCGGGGAAGAGGTCGGCCGGCACGCAGCCGTATTCCACTTCCCCCGCGGCTACCGCGGCGACGACGCTCTCGGGCGTCCCGTCGGGGGATACGCGGAGGTCGAAGTCGAGGTCGAGGTCGAGGCCGCTGCGGTCGAAGAACATCTTCTGCGACAGGTAGCCGTCGAGCGCGCTCTTCGATATTATCATAATCGAGCTTCCCTTTAACTCGGAGACTTCGCGGATCTTCACCGCCTCTCCCTCTTTGACGATAATGCACCCTTGGGCCATCGACCCCTTACCCGGGTAATTGGGCTTGACGAGGACGATACACTGGTCGGCAACTTCGAAGTAGTCCAGGGGATTGGCGAAGACGAAGACGGCCTTGCCCTCCGTAACCAACGACGCGAATTCCTCGCGCGACTTGGTGGGGCGGAACTCGAACGGCTGACCGACGTTCTCCTGGAGATAGGACGTGAGCGGCCCGAACTGCTTCGCCGCCCGCGCCGGGTCAAACGTCGGCCCGAGCAGCACGACGTTCGCTTCCATCTCCGAAACGTCTTCGCCTCGCCGGCATGACAACGTCGCCGCGCACGCCGCCGCTAAAGCTATTACCGCGATGAAGGAAACCACTCGATTCATATCTCGCTCCCGGAAATTTTGGTTAACCCTTACCTGGCGAAGTTTAGCAACCCGTTCGCGAGGTGTCAAGGCCAAACTGTTTTCGACCCCCGCGGTGCTCACGGTACGACCAGGACGGCGCAGTCGGCGTCCTCGACGACGCGCCGGGTGACGCTCCCGACCGGATCGCGCCCCGTCCGGTAGCCGCTCCTCTTGCCCATAACGATGAGGTCCGCCTCCGCCTGGCTGGCTACGGTAATGATCTCGATGTGGGGGCGACCTCTCTTCACGATCATCTCCGCGTCGACGCCCTCACGCGCGGCTAACTTACCTACCTGGGCCACCGCCTCGTCGGCGTTGATCTCGAGCTCGCGGTCCACCTTGCGCAGCTGCCGCGGCGACTGGCCGACGAAATCCGCCAGCACCGACGTATCTATTACCGAAATTATTATTATTTTGGCGCCGTTTCTCTTGGCCAGGCCGAACGCTACCTCCACGGCGCGCGCCGAGAACGGCGTCCCGTCCGTGCTCACGACGACGGTATGGAAACCGCCCTCTTTAAGGAGATCTTCCTGCATATCAGTACGCCCGGGATGCCAACTTTTCGCGCAAGCGTTCCTCCACCACGGGCGGCACGAAACACTCCACCGGCCCGCCCAACCGCGCGATCTCTTTCACCAGGCTCGAGTTCAGGTAGAAATATTGCTCCGACGGCAGCATGAGCACGGTGTTAATTTCGTCGGCGAGCTTGCGGTTGGCGGCCGCCATCTTGAACTCCTCTTCGAAGTCCGAAAGCGCCCGCAAGCCGCGCACTATCACCTGCGCGCCGCGCTTCCGGGCGTATTCCACCGTCAGGCCTTCGAACCTGTCTACCTCGACTCCCGCCATATCGCCCGTAACGACGCGCAACATCTCGAGCCGCTCGTCAACGTCGAACAGCGGCTCCTTGGTAGGGTTAACGGCCACCGCCATTATAAAGCGGTCGAATATACGCACGCATCTCTCCGCGATGTCGAGATGGCCGTACGTCACCGGGTCGAAGGTCCCCGGGTACAACGCCGCGGTCCCTTTAACCTCCATAAGCGACTGCTTCCGCCCCTAGCGTACGACCGCCACCCGCCGCGCCGCGGAACCGGCCGCAGACGTCAAGCGACAGACGTAAACGCCGGGCGGGACCGGCCGGCCGCGCGCGTCAACGAGGGACCAGACCGCGGCATTTGCCCCGGCCCGGGCCCCCCGCACGACGGTGGCCACGCGCCGGCCGGCGATGTCGAATACCGCGAGCTCGGCGCGCCAGTCGTCATAAGGGATTGAGAAATTAAACGTTACACGCTCTCGGGCGGGGTTGGGCCGCGGCGCCGCGAAGGCGAACGACGCGACCTTCGCGCCCGCCCGGCCCTCCGCCGGGCCGAAGGTCCGGCTCGCGCCGGCGAGCACGACGTACTCCAGCCAATAGCGGTGCGTTACACCCTTCTGCGCCGTGCGGTCAAGAAAACGCAGCGGCGGCCTACCGCTTACCGGCGCCGCGTTCAGTTTTTCTTTTACCCCGTCCGTACGCTCGCGGTAGAGGTTGAACGTTCCCGACGACGCGGCCTTTTCGTAATCCCAGGCCAGAAGTACCGCCCCGGGCCGACTTTGGGCGCGGAAGTATCGCAGCTCGACGGGCGTAACGAGCGACTGCGCCGCCTCGTAGACGTCGAGCCGCCCCGCGCCGTAGTCGTTGTCCTTCCCCTTCGGGCCCAGGTCCAACGCCGTTATCTGTAAAACCTCCGACAGCTCCGCCGGCGTAAGCTCGTCATCTATGTCGAGCAGTAACGCGGCGCAACCCGCGGCGTGCGGCGCCGCCATCGACGTCCCGGACATGTTGGTGTACCCGCTATTATCGTTGTGGCGGCACGACTTTATATAGTAACCGGGCGCGGCGACGTCCGGCTTCAGCAGGCCCATTTCGCCGCCCTCGTACGGATAGTCCCGCCAGGGGTCGATGGTCTCCCAGCTGCTCGGGCCCGCGCTTGAGAAGTACGCGTAGACGTCGTCCTGGGTCGTGGCGCCCAAGGCCATCATTGACGCCAGGCCCCCCTTCAACTCCTGGTCGGGGTGCAGCCAGGGCGGCGGGCAATTGCCCGGAGCCGTGACGTTCCACGGCGGCGGGTCGGTGGTGCCGTAATACGCCCGCCGGTTACCGGCCGATTTGAACTGAATGAACCCCGCGGCGAGCTGCATCTCGGAGCCGTAGCGCCACGTCGCGTAATCCGGATTGTGGGAACGGCGCCACCCGAAAGAGAGCGTCCCCAGGTCCGCCCCCTGCTCGAGCGCGAACTGCCAAGCTTGCCACACCGTCGACTCGACGCTGCTTATCTTACATATCATAATGGTGGCGTCGGGCGCTACGCCGGCCTGCGTTCCGGCCGTGCCGTCGGAGGCCACGGTACCGCACACGTGGGTCCCGTGGCCGCTGTAATCCATGGTCTCGTTGTTATTGTCGGCGAAATTCCAACCGTGTTTGGGGTACTCGGAGCCGCCGTCCCACATATGGTCGCGCAGATCGAGGTGGTTGTAGTTGCAGCCGGTATCGAAGACGCAAACCGTGATTCCCTCGCCGCGATAGCCCATCGCCCACACGTCGGGCGCGCGGATTTTGGCTACCCCCCAGGCTATCTCGTCACGCGACCCGGCGGCGGCGACCTCCGCCTCCAGCACTTGTTCCAACGGGATTTCTTCGTCCCAATCGACGCTGGCGACGTCGGCCCGGGCGGCGAGCCGGTACGCGGTATCGGCGTCCACCCAGGCGTTCACGCCGTTTACGAGCCACATAACGCGTACGTCGCGGGCGCGGCCGGCCCGCTCGGCGTCGGCTAGCAGCGCCAAAACGTCGCGCTGCGTACGGTCGGCATATCCCTTGAGCTCGCCTACGACGACGGCGCGGCGCTCCGCGCGCGTCAGGCCCGCCGTTACGGAAGCCATCCGCGACGGGTCGTACCGCTCCGCCATAATGACGTTGACGCGCGCCGCCTCGCCGGGGGCGAGGGTCTCGAGGTGCGCGGCCAGTTCCGGCGTCATACCGTCGAACGCCCACGCCGAAACGACAGCGCCCAAGACCGCTACTATAACCAAGGTCGGTCTTATAATTTCCTCCGTTAACCCGGGCCCCGTTTACGGCCGACCCGTTACGCTTCAAATCATACTAAAAGACGCCGCGTTAAATAGCAAGGGAAAAAGGTTACGCGAGACTCGGCGCGCCGCCGGGGCGGGAAGTCCGGGCGCAAAAATTTATAGGGGCTGCCTCGGCGTATAAAAAAACCGCCGAACGCGGCGGCGGGATGTAATTATCGGAACAGCGTCACTGACCGGCGACGACCAATTTACCGACCTTGCGCTGGCCTTCCCCCAAAACGCGGTAGATGTAAACCCCCGGCGCGAGCGGCGCGCCGTCGCCCCCGGGCCGCCACACGAAACGCTCCACGCCCGCGGCGACGGCGACGGAAGCGACCTTCCGGCCGGCGACGTCGTAAACAGTCAAGGCCGCGGGGGCCGAGACGCCGTCGAACGTTATCCCGGCGGCCGAGCCGTACGCGAACGGGTTGGGATAGACGGCCCAAGGGCGCTTACGCGGTTTCGCGCCCGCCGGTACGGCGTCGTCCCCCACGCGGATATAGTCCGAGCGCGCGAGGTGCCCGGCGGTCGCGGCCGCGGCCTTCGCCACCCTTGCCGCGAGGGCGAGGTTCAATTTATCCACCGTATCCTCCGGCGTATGACGGTGGGGGTAAACGGGGTTGGTATTGTAGCCCGGGCCCCCCTCGAAAAGGCCGATGGACTCGTAATAGCAATCCCAAAAAGAGCGATGGTCGCCGGGGCCGCCGTAGAGGTGATAATCGAATGTCACGCCGAGGTCGTAGAGGCCGCCCATAGCGGCCACGTAGTCGCCCAGCCACACCGAGCGGCCGTCCACCCTAACGATGACGTCGTCGCGCCGGCCCCGGTCCTCGTCGTACCCCACCATGTCCAATATGACCGCGGCGACGATATTTTCGTCTTTGGCCAGAGCCTCCTCGACGTAGGCGCGGCTGCCGAGGTAACTCTGCTCCCCGCCGCCGAAGAGGACGAGCCGCAGCGTCCGGTCGACGTCGAGGGTTCGGAACGCCGCCGCGGCCGCGAGGACGCAGCTCACGCCGGAGGCGTTGGCGTCCGCGCCGGGCGCGCCGTCCGCCGGCCTGTCGGAGGCCGAGTCGTAATGGGCCCCCAGGAGAACGATCTCGTCCGGGGCCGCCGAGCCGCGGCTCTCCGCTATTACGTTCTCCCAATACATATCCAACCGGTTGCGGATATTCTCGAAGGTCCGGCCGCCGTCGCGGGTTAAATACAACTCGCGGCCGAATAGGTCGACCAACAGGCCGTGGTCGGCGTCGCCGAAAGCCACGTTACCCCAAAAGACCTCCGGGACGTCCGAAAGCGGAAGCCACGTCCGGCCGTAGTCGTCGGTTCTATATATTACGCCGTCGCCGGCCGCGTACCCGGTGGCCGCGCCGACGAAGCAAACAGCCGTCACGACGGCCTGCGAGGGCATCTCGACGTACGACCAGTTCCGGCCGCCGTCGTCGGTACAGATGAGCCCCGTGCCGCCGTACGCCGCCCAAGCCACGTCGCCGTCAACGGCCGCGAACGAACGCACGTCCGCCGGCGGAACGGGGAAATCCTGCGCCGCCCACGTCGCGCCGCCGTCCTCGGTCCGCAGGACGACGTTGTCCTCGTACCAGTTGGGGACGGCCCAACCCTTCTTGGCGTCGCCGAACGCCAAGACATGGGGGCTACCGTACGGCGGCAACGCCTGGACGGACCAGTTCGCGCCGCCGTCGACGGTATGGAAGATGCGGCTCGAGGCCCCGCCCTCGCACGCCGCCCAGCCGACGTCGCGGTTGACGAAAAATATCGCGCGCACGGCGTTGGAGTCGGAGGTCGACTTTTCGGCGCGGACGCTCTCCCACGTGCGGCCGCCGTCCTCGGTCTTCATTATCGCGCCTTTGGCCGACGCCACGTACCCGACGGAGGCGTCGACGAAATGGGCGTCGTAGACGTAGCCGGGCGCGGCCGGAACCTGGCGCTGCCACGTCGCGCCGCCGTCCGCGGAATTATACAACGTGCTCCCCGCGGTCAACGCCCAGGCCGTTTTGCCCGCGTCGCCCCAATATACCTTCTTGAGGTACGGGCCCTCGAACTCCTGGAGGCGCGTATGATAGCCGAAGGCCGCCAAAGTTTGCCGGATGTAATCGCGGGCTTCGTCGCACCCGGGCATATAAGAATACCGGCTCTTATAATTTTGCAGCGTTTGAATATAATCCTCGAGGGCGCCCGGCGTGATGTCTTTTAACGCGCCGGCAATAGCGGGGTCCTGGGTCGTGGGGGGCGGCTCGCCGGCCAGGGCCGGCGCGAACGCGCCGCAAGCCAAATACAATAAAATTAGGAATTTAAGATACTTCAACGTCATAACCCTACCCGGAGCGCGTCGCGGAGTATACTAATTATAGCAGACTCAGCCGAAATGGCAAATCGTGAGCGAAAAAAAGAGCGGTCGTTCGGCTTAAAACGTGAAAACGCCGGCCCGCGTTAAGCAGGCCGGCAAGTAATTTAACTCGTTTGGGGCTTTATTATTTCGCGACGACTATTTTGCCGGCTTTGCGCTGCTCTTGCCCCTTGACGCGGTATAGGTAGACGCCCGGGGCCAGGGCCTCGCCGCCCGGGCCGGCAGGACGCCATACGCACTCGTCGCGGCCTGCGGCCACCACCTCACGGCCTACGCGCCGCCCGGCGAGGTCGTATATCTCCACCGTCGCGGGCGACTTTACGCCGACGAAGCTCACGCCGCCAGCGGACGTCGCGTAGCAATACGGGTTCGGGTAGACGGCGAAGGGGCGGGCGAATGGCGTGACGGCCTTGCCCGGCGGCTCCGGCTCGAAGCAGTAATCGCCGACGCCGGCGAGGTGCGCCAGCATCGCCGCGTAATCGCGGACGAAGCGGACGCCGAGCCCGGGGTGGAGCTTATCGAGGGTATCTTCGGCCGTGTGGTAATAGGGATAGTCAAAACCTTCGCCCGCGCCGATACCACCCTCCCTACCACCAATCGCATCGTAACCGACCGACCAAAACGACCTATGGTCGCTAGCACTTTGCCCAGCCTCGTAAATTAAGCGATTGCTATAAAGTTCACCAATTCCTTTTACATAATCAAACAACCAATCGGAATGCCCGTACGTGATCGTATAATCGTCGCGCGCACCCCCCTCCTCGTCGTAACAGATCATATCGGCGTTGAGGACCGCGACGATCTTCTCGCCTTTTTGGGCGCAGCGTTCGGCGTAAGCCTTACTACCTATCAAACCCATTTCCTCGGCGCCGAAGGCGATGTATCGTACCGTCCGCTTAAAAGACATATTACGGAACGCCCGGGCCGCGGCCATGGCGCACGCCGTCCCGGAGGCGTTGTCTTCGGCGCCGGGAACCAAGGAAGGTTCTTGGTCGGATGCGGCGTCGAAGTGGCCCCCTATAATGACTATCTCGTCCGGCCTCTCGCACCCCAGGCGCTCGCCGATAACGTTCTCCGCAGCCACGTCCATACTGCCGGAAATCTCATGGAAAGTAAGGCCGCCGTCGGCGGTGCGGTAGATTTCATCAGCTTGTTTACCGACCAGTACGCCGTGGTCTTTGTCCGCGAACGACATGAAGTCGTACGGACCGGCCGGCGCTGTCGTTACTTCATGCCAAGTCGCGCCGCCGTCCGTCGTTTTAATCAGCTTCGAGCCCGCGGCATAGCCGTGGGCCGAGTCGGGAAACTCGAGCTGTTTGTAAGAACCGGGAACGCCGGTTTTAAGATATTCCCAATTAATCCCGTCCGTCGTACGCAGTAAGTACTCGGTCCCGTAAGAAGCCCAGGCCCCCCGGGGCGCCACGGCACCGATATCTGTCAAAGGTATCCGGGGGTTAGGTAACGCACACTTCCTCCACGTCGCGCCGCCGTCGTCCGTGTAGTATATGGTTTGTTCGCGCGTAGCTTTATAACTACCCATAGCCCAACCGCGACGGGCGTCGAAAAATTCGAATTGCCGTACTACGTAATCTTCGCCGATCGTATGGTCCACCCAGGTAGCGCCGCCGTCAGTAGTCTTCTTTACTAACGGCCTGCTCGGTTGATTGCGCCCTGCCGACGCTGCGCCGGCCACCCAACCCGTGTCCGCGTTAACGAAATATACTTCTTCCATATAATAACGGTACCTGTTATCGACAGGCCGGACTTCCCACGTATCGCCGCCGTCGACCGTTTTAGCGATCTTGTTATTGTTACCGACGAAAAAACCCCTCTCGCCGTCGAGCCAACAAGCCGCTTTAATATAATCAGTCCCGTTCGCCCATATTGCATCCCAGGCGCGGCCGGCGTCGACCGTACGTTTGAACGTCCCGAAACCCGTGGTAATAAATATCTTACCGGGCGGCGCGGCATAATATGCACCCGAGAAAATAATACATTCAAAAGGAAAAAGGTAGCCTTTCAGATTCTGGGAGGCGAAGAAATTCCGTATGTAATCGCGCGCCGCGTCGCAGCCGGACGTATCCGTACAACGCGTTCTAAAATCCTGCAACTGCTTTATATACGCCGCGTACTCCTCCGCGGTTATCGTGTTTATGGCTCCTTCGATCCACGGGTCCTTCTTCGTCGGCGGCGCCTCACCGTCGTAGCGCCAGTCCACCGGCGTGACGGGCTCGAGCTTGATTAGCTCAATTCTGTGGTTTACCGCGCGGAGCGCGCCCGGGCCAAGGCCCCGCTCTAGGCCGACCAGTATTTCGTATTCCGAAAGGCGAACCGCCGTCCCCAGGCGCGCGAAATCCGCCGGCGCGACCTTCACCCAATCGGGCGCCCAGACGATATAGTAATCCTTGGCCTGGGCGTCGCGGT
>JAZGGY010000184.1:0-4031 GCA_036480675.1 bacterium
GCGTACGTACGGATGAGCGAACCTGTCGTCCGGTCTAGAAGCGCAATTACATTCCGGTCGGGGATCGCGACCAGTAAACCCATTGGAATGCCACCCTTAAAACCTAAGTCCGCCGGGCCGTCGATAGGACAGCGAAACGAGTTTATCAGTGAACCTTGCCTCGTAGTAGTGTATATCCACGACGTACGGTTGTTAGTAATATACAATTCAGGATGTTGGAAAAATACACCCCACGCGCCGGCGCCCCCCGGCGCCGGGAAGCTCGAAAGGATCGAACTCCGTTCCCACCAATAACGAAAGACGTACGGGTTGGGGCCGTCCATAACGATATAACCCCCGCCGGGGGCGTCGGACCAATAACCTCGGGGATTCGGGCCGGGCGTGGGGTATGAAGCTTCCAAAATCCACTCGGTGGCTAAAACCTTGACGCAAATACAACAGATAAATAACGCCAGAATAAATAATTTCTTCGCCGCCTTAACCACCTCCTATGGTTACGTTATCCTTGGTAGCCGGTTTGTAGTTATGTTTGGTCGCCGTGAGTTTGCCGTCCAAACACAAAACCGCCGCTGCCGCGAACGGCGCGCCGGTTGAGTTCGATTCTCGATAGGCCATACTACCCTCCTCGTCGTCGGCAATGATATACCCTGATTCGGCGCCTTGTCAAGCATTTCCCGAACGCGAAAACAGTCGCGCCAGGCCGGCCCCGCCGAATGACGCGCAAAATATTTTCCCGCGTCGCTTGACGACCGCGGCCTTATAATATATAATACCCGTCGACGCGCCGGCGTAGCTCAGCGGGCCAGAGCAGCTGATTTGTAATCAGCAGGTCGTGGGTTCGAATCCCGCCGCCGGCTTAGAGGAGATGACGGGGAGGTACCCAAGCGGCCAACGGGGGCAGACTGTAAATCTGCTGGCGTACGCCTTCGGAGGTTCGAATCCTCCCCTCCCCAAAACAAACGCGGGCGTAGCTCAATTGGCTAGAGCATCAGCCTTCCAAGCTGAGGGTCGCGGGTTCGAGCCCCGCCGCCCGCTAAACGGGGGCCCGGCGGCCCCCAAAAAAAATTTCGCCGGACCGGCCAAACGTGATTTTTTTGCTTGACTTAATAGTTGTGATTTGTTACAATGTTTACAGAAGCGAAGGAAAGACCATTAGCAACTAAGAACCCTCCCTCCCTATACTGAGAAGGCCGTCCTTTTGGGCGGCTTTCTTACTTTATAATCGGCGGAGACGGCGGCAAGCGCGCGGGTACGACAGAGCGCCGAACCGTCGGCCGTTCCCCACTGCCACCCGGACGAAAACGCTCCTCCGGGCGCTTTTTTTTGCGCCGCCGGAGGGATTATTTTAGTGTTGACTTTTAAAAGCTATAGGGTTAGACTCACAGAGTATAAATATGACCATATCGGTAATGAACCATCGGAAAAGGAATTTCATCATGCGGAAAATATTGACGGCGATAGCGCTGACGTTGCTCGCGGCAACGCCTTTGCTGGCGGCGCCCCGCGGCGTGGTGGCGGAGCTTTTTACCGCCACGTGGTGAGGATACTGTCCGTGGGCGGATGCAGCCCTCGGTAAGATAGCCGACGAGAAGGGGCTTACGAACTGGGTCCCGGTGGCCTGGCATTCTTCGAACACCGACCCGTATTACACCATTCAGTCCCGCGGGCGGATGTCGTATTACGGCGCGGGCTCTTTTCCGACGTGCGTCATGGACGGCACCGAGAAAGTACCCGGCGGCACGTCCGGTACGTACAGCCAATTCCTGGCGATATACGAAAACCGACGTAAAGTATCGAGCCCGGTGGAGGTCGAGTTCGAAGCCAACTCTTACGCCGGCACCCACGCCTCGGTGAAGGTAAAGGTAAAGCTCGAGGAGGACCTGGCCGAGGGGCACGTGTGCCACGTCGTAATCTGGGAAGACAAAGTCGTGAGCGACAAAACGTACCGCTTCGTCGAGCGGCGCATGGCGCAGTACGAGCTTATCACGGTGTCGAAAAAGGGCCAGGCGCAAACGATAAGGCGGACCTTCACGTTGGGCGCCGGCTGGAACAAGGCCAACCTCGGCGTCTCGGCCTTCGTCCAGAAATTCGCGACGCGCGAAATCCTCAACGGCCGGGCGGCCAAGCTGGTCGAGGGTGTCGCCGTCGAGCCGACGTCGCTGGGACGCGTCAAAACTTTGTTTCGCTAGACCTTGACTTCCAGCCGAAACACGTTTATAATCTAAGTAGGAATAATTAAAAATATTCCAAGAAAAGGAGTTGCGATGAAAAAGACGGTTCTGTTATTCGCCGCCTTAGCGATGGGGGCGACGCCTCTCCTCGCGGCCGATCGAGGCGTGAGTTTCGAGTTCCACACGGGTACGAATTGAGCGTACTGTCCTCGCGCAGAATACGCGATGGATAGAATCTACAACGAGCAGGGCCCCGACAAATTTGTACCAATAGCTTGGTATAATAGGCCTGGCAGCAATTACACCACGCCGGAAGCTTACGCGCGAGCCAGTTACTACGGCGTGAACGCCTGGCCCTGGGTTTTCTTCGACGGCGTCATGTCGCACCGCGGCGCGTACCCCAACGAACAGAACTACCTGTGGTACATGAGCTCGTTTAATATCCGCCGGGCCGCCAAAGCGCCGCTGGCCGTAACCTTCTTGCAGAAGCAGTACGGCAACGGCAAAGTCATGGTCAAGGTAAAGGTGGACCTCGAGGAGGCCATCGCCGCGGGCCACGTCTGCCACATCGCCCTGTGGGAGGACAAGGTCGGCGGCCACTACCGCTTCGTCGAGCGCGCCGCCACCGTTAAAAACGTTACCATTACGGGCCAGGGTCAGAACGAGGAATTCACCCACGAGTTTACTATTACGTCCGGCTGGGACGAGGCCAAACTCGGCGTATCCGTCTGGGTCCAGGACCCCTCCGGAAAAGAGACCAAGAACGCCCGGGCCACCACACTCGAGTCGGCCCACGCCGTCGAACCCACCTCGGTAGGCCGCGTCAAGGCGCTGTTCCGCTAAACGCTAACTACCTCCTTTTATAAAAGCCGCCCCCCGAGGGGCGGCTTTCGGTTACGCCCGGGCCGAACGCTCCGGCGCCGGCTGAGGGGCCTTCGCGCGGGCGCGGGCCGCGTTATTTTTTCCTTGACTATTTATGACGAAATAGGTTATAATACGCGCGGTAAGGGAAATCGTTTTCGTAAGGCCTACTATTTGTACACAAGAACCCTCCCTCCCTATACCGAGAGAGCTGTCCTTTTGGCCGGCTCTCTCACTTTATATGGGGCCGAGCGCCCCTTCTTATAGAAATGCCGCCCCTCCCCGAGGGGCGGCTTTTTCGGCTTGGGCCAAAATACAGCTTGACGCCCCGAGCCGTTGCATTTAATATGTAAACGTAATTTGGCCATCATAAAAAGGAGGGCGCGTATGTGGAAATTTTTAATCGTAGCAGTAGTGGCGGCGTGCGCGATGCCGACGTGGAGCGCGCCGCGCGTCGTCGTGTTCGAGCTCTTCTCCGGCATCCCTTGACAGTACTGCCCCTGGGCAGATGCAGCCCTGGGCAAACTGGTAACGGAACAAGGCTTAGAAAAAATCGCGCCGTTGGCCTTTCACACCAAAGGCCCGCTAAGTACTCCCGAAGGAGCGGCCCGTTGGCGAAACTATTACAACGAGTCGGGGATCCCGGTGTCGCACGTCGACGGCCGGTGGCGCTCGAGCGGCGGCTCCTCGCAAACCTACAACAACTACCTCCTCCTGTTTAACGCGCGCAAGGTCGTCGCGAGCCCGTTGACCGTAACCTTCCTCACGAATAGTTTCGGCGAAGGCCACGCCTCGGTCAAGGTGCGCGTCCGCCTGGAGGAAGACCTTCCTTCCGAAAACGTCTGCCACGTCGCGCTGTGGGAAACCGACGTCCTGGAAAGTTCCGAGACCCACCGCTACGTCGAGCGCGCGATGATTACCAGAGACGTGACGATTACCAAGGCCAACCAGTTCCAGGAATTCTCCCACGTCTTCAACCTGAAGACGGAATGGAAGACG